>NZ_JBTSDU010000132.1:0-8214 GCF_054605595.1 Georgenia sp.
GGCGACCGCGCCGCCGCTCCGCTGACCGCTGACCGCTGACCGCCGACACCTGGGCCCGTGAACCCGAAGGCGATCTGGGAGTTTTCGTGCCGCCCCCCTGACCCCTGACCGCTGACCGCTGACCCCTGACCCCTGACCCCTGACCCCTGACCCCTGACCCCCTGGGCCCGCCTGTGGTGGAGTAGACCCATGGCCAAGGCGACGGCGCCCGCGACCGAGCTCGACGTCGGCGGACGCACCGTGCGGATCAGCAACCCGGACCGGGTGTACTTCCCCGGCCCGGGTCACACGAAGCTGGACCTGGCCCGGTACTACCTCGCGGTCGGGGACGGCGTCGTCAACGCCCTGCGAGAACGGCCGTGCATGCTGCACCGCTTCCCCGACGGCATCGAGGGAGAGAAGGTCCACCAGAAGCGGCTGCCGCGCGGCGCGCCCGACTGGGTGCAGACCGTCCGCGTCCACTTCCCGCGCTATGACCGCGACGCGGACGAGTTGTGCGTCACCGAGCTCGCGCAGGTGATCTGGGCCGTGCAGATGTCCACCGTCGAGTTCCACCCGTGGAACAGCCGCCGGGCCGACGTCGAGAAGCCGGACGAGTGGCGCATCGACCTCGACCCCGGCGACACGTGCGACTTCGCCACCGTCCGGCGCGTGGCCCAGGTGGCCCAGGAGGTCCTCGACGAGCTCGGCGCCACCGGCTTCCCGAAGACCACCGGCGGCGACGGCCTCCACGTGTACGTGCGCATCCGCCCCGAGCACGGCTTCACCGATGTGCGCCGGGCCGCGCTCGCCTTCGCTCGAGAGGTCGAGCGGCGCACCCCCGACGACGCGACGACGACGTGGTGGCGCAAGGACCGCGACCCGTCGAAGGTGTTCGTCGACTTCAACCAGAACGCCCGCGACCACACCATCGCCTGCGCCCATTCGGTGCGTGGCACGCCGCGGGCGACCGTCTCCGCGCCGCTGACCTGGGACGAGGTCCCCGACTGTGAACCGGGGGACTTCACCGTCGCCACCATGCCGGCGCGGTACGCCGCGCTGGGGGACCTGCACGCCGGCATCGACGACGCCGTCTTCGACATCGTGCCGCTGCTCGCGTGGGCCGAGCGGGACGAGACCGAGGATGCCGAGGCGCCACCCGAGGCCTGAGCGGCGGACCGGCCCGCCGCTCAGGCCGGGCGCGCCGCCGCGGCCGCCCGGGCCGCCTTCGGCAGTGCCGTGAGGACCGTCTCGACGGCGGCGTCGTCGTGCGCGGCGGAGACGAACCAGGCCTCGAAGGCGCTCGGTGGCAGCGCCACACCGGCGTCGAGCATCGCATGGAAGAAGGGCGGGTGCCGGAACGTGTCCTGCGCCTGGGCGTCGGCGTAGCTCTTCACCCCGTCCCGTGCGGCGCCCTCGCCGAAGAACACCGAGAAGAGGTTCCCGGCCCGCTGCACCCGGTGCGGGACCCCGGCGGCGGTCAGCGCGGCCCCGGCGGCGTCGGCGATCGTGGCGGCGACGGCGTCCACGCGCCGGTACACGACGTCGTCGGCGAGGCGCAGCGTGGCCAGTCCGGCCGCGGTCGCGAGTGGGTTCCCGGAGAGCGTGCCCGCCTGGTACACCGGCCCGGCCGGCGCGAGGAGGTCCATCAGATCGGCGCGGCCGCCGAGCGCCGCGAGCGGCATCCCGCCGCCGAGCACCTTGCCGAAGGTGAACAGGTCCGGCGTCCACGGCGAGGAGCCGGTGGCGGTGACGTCCCCGCCCGACGCGGCGCCGTCGAGCCCCCACCAGCCGGCGGTGCCGACGCGGAAGCCCGTGAGGACCTCGTCGAGGATCAGCAGCGCGCCGTGCTCGGCGGTGAGGCGGCGCAGGGCGGCGTTGAACCCGGGATCGGGCGGCACCACGCCCATGTTCGCGGGCGCGGCCTCGGTGATGACGGCGGCGATCTCGTCGCCACGCGCGGCGAAGACGGCCTCGAGCGCCTCGACGTCGTTGTACGGCACGACGATGGTCTCCGCCGCAGTCGCCGCCGTCACGCCGGCGGAGCCGGGCAGGCCGAACGTGGCGACGCCGGAGCCCGCCTCGGCGAGCAGGGAGTCGACGTGGCCGTGGTAGCAGCCGGCGAACTTCACGACGACGTCACGACCGGTGGCGCCGCGCGCCAGCCGGACGGCGGTCATCGTGGCCTCCGTCCCGGTGGAGACGAAGCGGACCTTGCGCGCCGGGGCGACCCGATCCCGCACGGCCTCGGCGAGCTCGACCTCCGCCTCGGTCGGCGCCCCGAACGAGAGCCCACGGCGGGCCGCGGCCTCGACGGCGGCGACGACCTCGGGGTGGGCGTGCCCGAGCAGCGCGGGGCCCCAGGACATGACCAGGTCCACGTACTCCTGCCCGCTCACGTCGGTGAGGTACGGACCGCGGGCCGAGGCGATGAACCGGGGGTCCCCACCGACCGAGCCGTACGCGCGCACGGGCGAGCTCACGCCGCCGGGAATGACGGCGCGGGCACGATCGAACAGCGCGTGCATGTCATCGGTCATGGGATCTCCTTCGTGCGGTGCGGTGCGGTTGCGGTGCGGTGCGGTGCGGTTGCGGTTGCGGTTGCGGTTAGGGAAGGCGCGGTGCGGGCCGGTGCGGTTGCGGTTGGCAACCGGTCGCCCTGCCCCGCCCCGCCCTGGGGAGAGGTTGCGCTGTGGTGAGGAATTGCTGGTGATATGCCAGCAAATCCTCACCATAAGCGCGACCACGGCGAGATAGGGACGCTGGGTGCGGCTTCACCTTAGGCGCGAGACGGCGGGGCGGGCCGCGCCGGACCCAGCGGCAGCTCGGGCTGTACCGGACCCGGCGGCGGGGCGGGCCTCACCGGACCCAGCGGGCCAGCTCGGTGGCCCAGTAGGTCAGGACGAAGTCCGCCCCGGCGCGCTGGATGCTCAGCACCGACTCCTCGATCGCCCGGCGCCGGTCGATCCAGCCCTGCGCGGCGGCGGCCTCGACCATCGAGTACTCGCCGGAGACCTGGTACGCCGCGACCGGGACCGGGGAGAGCTGGGCGACCTCCGCGAGCACATCGAGGTAGCTCATCGCCGGCTTCACCATGACGACGTCGGCGCCCTCGGCGAGATCGAGCGTGGCCTCGCGCAGCCCCTCCCGCCCGTTCGCCGGGTCCATCTGGTACGTCTTGCGGTCACCGCTGAGCTGGGAGTCGACGGCGTCGCGGAACGGGCCGTAGAACGCCGAGGCGTACTTGGCCGAGTAGGCCAGCACCGAGGTGTCGGTGTACCCGTCCGCCTCGAGCACCTCGCGCACCGCTGCGACCTGACCGTCCATCATCCCGGACAGCCCGAGCAGGTGGGCGCCGGTGGCGGCCTGCGCGAGCGCCATGTCCTGGTAGCGCACCAGCGTCGCGTCGTTGTCCACGTTGCCGGCGCCGTCGAGCACGCCGCAGTGGCCGTGGTCGGTGAACTCGTCCAGGCACAGGTCGGACATGACGACGACGGCGTCCCCGACCTCCTCGACCAGCGCGCGGAGCCCGACGTTGAGGATGCCGTCGGGGTCGGTCGCGCCGGAGCCGAAGGCGTCACGCATCGCCGGCACCCCGAAGAGCATGAGCCCGCCCACGCCCGCCTCGGCGGCCTCGACGGCGGACCGTCGGAGGGAGTCGAGCGTGTGCTGGACGACGCCGGGCATCGAGGTGAGCGGGTTCGGCTCGGACAGGCCCTCTCGCACGAACATCGGCAGCACGAGGTCCGCCGGGGCGGTGCGGTGCTCCGCCACGAGCCGGCGCAGGGCCGGGGTGGCGCGCAGCCGGCGGGGCCGCTCGGCGGGGGCGACGGCCGGGGTGGCGGTGCGGGCGGCGGGGATGCTGGTCATGAGGACTCCGATCCGTTCGGCGCGGGCGAGAAGGGGTGGCCCCCGCGGGCGTGGTGTCCGGGGTCGTCCCCGGCAGATGTGCTCCCGAGACGCTTCGTCGCGGCGGGCGGGGCGTCGCTCAGCGCCCGGGCGGCTGCGGCGACGAGTCCGGCGGGTGTCTGCTCCGCCGCGACCGCGTGCACCCGCAGGCCCGCCTCGGTCGCCGCCTGCGCCGTCGCCGCCCCGATCGCGCAGATACGCGCGGGCGGCACGCCGTACAGGCTCACGAGCGCCCGGGCGGTCGACGGGGAGGTCAGGAGCACGGCGTCGATCCGGCCGCCGGCCAGGTCCGGTGCCACCGCCTCGTCCGGGGAGGGTGCCGTGCGCGTGCGGTAGGCGACGATGTCGTCAACCCGCAGGCCCAGGGCGCGGAGCCCGTCGGCGAGCGTGGGTGCGGCGATCTCGGAGCGGGGAAAGAGCACCGCGCCCGCCGTCGGTCGCGGCCAGGCCGCCACGAGTGCGGCCGCGCTCGACTCCCCGGTCGGGACCAGGTCCACGCCCACACCCGCGGCGGTGAGGGTGCGCGCCGTCCCCGGGCCGACCGCGGCCACGCGCGCGGCGCCGATCAGCGACGGCAGCGTGGTGTCCAGCGCGGCCGCCCGGTCGAGCAGGATCTCGACGGTGGTCGGGCTCGTCACGGCGAGCCACGCGTAGCAGGTCGGCAGGCGGCGCAGCGCGGCGTCGAGCTCGGTGGTCGGCTCGACGACGGCACTGCGGACCAGCTCGGTGGGCACCGCCTCGCCGCCCGCCGCGTGGACGGCGGCCACGATGGCGTCGCCCGGGCGGGGGCGCGGAACGAGGATGCGGCGTCGGGCGAGGCCCGCGGCAGTGCCCGTCATGACCGCGGCAGCCCGGCGATCTCGGCGGCGCCGTCGGCGAGGAGCGCGGCGGCCGTCGAGATGCCCAGGTCGTGGGCCGCGGCGAGGGCGGCAGCGTTCGCGGTACCGGGCGCCGGGGCGCCGTCGGTGGGGGCCGCCAGGCCGTTCGCGGCGTCGCCGGGCAGGTCGACGCCGGCGGTGCGGATCAGGTGGCGGCCGCCGTCGGGCGCGAAGGCCCCGGCGCGCAGCTCGAGGCGGGTGGGTGCACCGTCGGAGCCGTACGAGACCCGCCCCCACGCCGCGACGGGCGCCGCGCACCCGGCCTCGAGCGTGCCGAGCAGGGTGCGTTCCGCGACGACGGCGAGGCGCGTGGGCAGGTGGTCGAGCGCGCGCATGGTGGCCTCGAGCGGGCCGTCGCCGACGTCGGTGGTGCGACACTCGACCGCCAGCGCGCCCTGGCCGGGGGAGGGCAGCATCGTCGTGGGGGCGAGCGTCTCGGTGACGTGGTCGAGCAGGCTCAGCCGCTCCAGCCCCGCGCGGGCGAGGACGACGGCGTCGAGGTCGTCCCCGACCCGGCTCAGCCGCGTCCCGACATTGCCGCGCAGGTCCACGACCGCCAGGTCCGGCCTGGCGAGGCGGAGCTGGGCCGCGCGACGCGGCGAGCCGGTCCCGACGCGGGCCCCGGCGGGCAGGCCCGCCAGCGTCCAGCCCTCCCGGGAGCACAGGACGTCGCGGTGGTCGGCGCGCTCGGGCAGCGCGGCGACGGTCAGTCCCGGGGCGGGGGCGGTGGGCAGGTCCTTGAGGGAGTGGACGGCGATGTCGCACCGGCCCTCCAGCAGTGCCTCGCGCAACGCGACGGCGAAGACGCCGGTGCCGCCGAGGGCGGCGAGCGAGGCGCGGGACCGGTCGCCCGCCGTGCGGATGCGGACGAGCTCGACCGTGCGCCCCGACGCCGCCTCGAGGGCCGTGGCGACCATGCCCGTCTGGCTCAGCGCCAGCTCGCTGGCTCGGGTTCCGACACGCAGCGGGGGTGGGGTGGAGGGCACCAGGACAGTTTGCGGATCGGCACGAGAAATGTCGAGACGGCCGGTCGGGACCGCGCCGGGCGCAATTCTGCGCATTGTCGTGACGTGGTGTCAGAACAATGGTCTGCTGTGATGTCGGGATGGGCCGACATATCGACGGAATGTCAGATCGGTCCGGGCATTGACGTGCTATTTCGCGCCGGTCCCGGCCCCGGCGACGGCGTCGTCGACGGACCGTTGCGCGTGCGGGACGACCGCTCCGAGCCCGGTCCCGGCGACCCAGGCCCCCGCCAGCGCCAACCCCGGCACCTGTCGGGCGTGGTGGGTCAGTGCGATCACCCGGTCCCGGTGCGCCGGCGTCGTGGCGGCGAGCGTACCCGCGCGCCGGATCACCACCATGTCGAGCAGGTTCTCCCGGGTGAGCGGGACACCGAGGAGCGTGGCGGCGTCGCGCAGCGCGCCGGCGGCGGCCACCGCGGCATCCTCGCCCGGCCGGCCGTAGGACACCCGCAGCACGTGGTCCCCCGGCGCGGTCGTGGCGCCCAGCCAGGGCCACTTCGCCGACAGGTGCGTCAAGGCCCTCGCCGTCACCCGGCTCGTGCCGGGCGGGACGAGCAGGCCCGAGCCGCGCGGGGCGACGTCGAGCTCCGGGGCGTGGACGACCAGCGTCACGTGCGTGATGGTGCTGCCCGCCGGCAGCGTGACGTCGTCGAGCGGGAGCGTCCCGCGCAACAGCTCCAGCGCCACCGCGCCGGGCGTGGCGACCACGACGCGCGGGGTGCGCAGGGTGCTGGCGCCGGCGGTCACGAGCCAGTCACCGCCGGGCAGCCGCCGCAGACCGGTGGCCGCGGTGGCGGTCCGGACCTCGCCACCGGCGGCGGTCACGGCCGTCGCCAGCGCGCCGGGCAGGCGGAACAGGCCACCCACCGTGGTCGCGACGGCGGCGCCGGGCGGTGCGGCGGCGCGCAGGGCCCGCACGGCGGCGGCGAGGGAGCCGTGCTCGGCGAGCGCGGCCCGCAGGCCGGGGGCGACGGAGTCGACGGCGAGGTCCGCGGGGTCGGCGTTGTGGATGCCGCCCGCCACGGGCACCACGAGCCGCTCGAGCACCGCCGTGCCCATGCGGGTGCGGACGAGCGTGGCGAGGTCCGGGGCGTCCGCGCCGACGTCGGGCCCCAGGTCGGCGTCGCGGGCGGCCTCGGCGGCGCCGTCCGCTCCGAGGGCGGCGACGACGTCGTCGGCGAACGGGTCCGCCGGGATCCCGAGGATCGACTCGCGGGGCATCGCGTACGCCCGGGCGGCCCCGCCCACCTCGGACCACACCCACGAGGTCGCGCCGGGTTGTTCGGCCGTCAGACCCAGTGCGTGCACCAGCGCGAGGACCTCGGGACGGCGCAGGCTGAAGGACTCGGCCCCGACGTCGACCGTGTAACCGGCCACGGTGCCCGCGGCGACCAGCCCGCCGACGTCGCGGCCCGCTTCGAGCACCACCGGCCGCAGGCCGTGGCCGACGAGCCGGTGGGCGGCGGTGAGCCCGGCGATGCCACCGCCGATGACGACGGCGTCGACACGCTCGCCACCCGTGTCCGCGGCTTCGCCGCCGCCGCTCATAGGGAGTGCACGAGGTCGACGATGCGGGTCAGCACGCCTGGGTCGGTCGTGGGCGGGACGCCGTGGCCGAGGTTGACGACGTGCCCCGGGGCGGCGCGGCCGGCCTCGACGACCTCGCGCACGTGCGCCTCGAGGACGTCCCACGGTGCGCTCAGCAGCGCCGGATCGATGTTGCCCTGGAGCGGCGTGCGCCCGCCGAGCCGACGGTCGGCCTCGTCCAGGGGGGTGCGGTGATCCACCCCGATGACGTCCGCGCCCGCGTCGCGCATGGCCACCAGGAGCTCACCCGTACCGGTGCCGAAGTGCACGAGCGGTGCCCCCAGACCGTTCACGCGGGACAGTGCGCGGGCGCTGTACGGGGCGGCACAGGTGGTGTAGTCCGCGAGCGAGAGCGAGCCGGCCCAGGAGTCGAAGAGCTGGCCGGCCCGCGCACCGGCGCGGATCTGGGCACGCAGGAACGTGCCGGTGATGTCCGCGGTCCAGCGCATGAGGTGGCGCCACGTCTCGGGGTCGGCGTGCATGAGCGCGCGCGCGGCGAGGTGGTCGCGGGAGGGGCGGCCCTCCACGAGGTAGGCAGCGAGCGTGAACGGGGCTCCGGCGAAGCCGATGAGCGGCGTCTCGCCGAGCTCGGCGACGACGAGACGCACCGCCTCCTCGATCGCCGTGTGGTCCCCGGGGCGGCGCTCGATGAGGCGGTCGACATCGGTGCGGGTGCGGACCGGCTCGGCGACCACGGGACCGACGCCGGGCTGGATCTCGACGTCGATCCCGGCCAGCTTCAGCGGCACGACGATGTCGGAGAAGAGGATGGCGGCGTCCACGCCATGGCGCCGGACGGGTTGGAGCGTGATCTCCGCCGCCAGCTCGGGACGCAG
>NZ_JBTSDU010000133.1:0-8180 GCF_054605595.1 Georgenia sp.
GCTCGGCGTGCCGGGCCGCCAGGCGGGTGCTGACGGTGCTCACGGCGGACCGGGCAGCGGGTCGTGCTGGTACCGCCCGCGGTGCCCGCGCGACGGCGCGAGCGGCAGGGGGCTCGGCGGGTCGGGACAAGGCCGTCGAACGTGCCGGACCAGCCGGGCGGGCCGGCTCGGCCCCCCGGGCCGGTCCGGCCGCACGCGCCGGCTCGGCCCCCCGGGCCGGTCCGGCCGCACGCGCCGGCTCGGCCCCCCGGGCCGGTCCGGCCGCACGCGCCGGCTCGGCCCCCCGGGCCGACCTGGTCGCCCGCGGTGCGGCGGCGGACGCCTGGGCCGGGGCGCGTGGGGTGGCCGGGTGGGGCCGTTCGGACCGGGTGACGGCGCGTGGCTGCCGGGGCGCGGCGGGCGGCTTCACGCCGGTGCCCCCAGTCGCTGCAGGATCACCGGGCCGAGCTCGGTGACGTCCCCGGCGCCCACGGTGAGCACGAGGTCGCCCGGCCGGGCGAGGTCGGCCACGGTCTCCGCCGCGGCCCTCCGGTCCGCCACGTAGCGGCCCCGCTCGGGCATCGCGTCGGTGATGAGCGAGCCGTCCACGCCGGGCACGGGGTCCTCCCGGGCGGCGTAGACGTCGGTGACGACCACCAGGTCGGCGCCGGCCAGCGCCCGCGCGAAGGCACCTGCGAAGGTCTGTGTGCGGGAGTACAGGTGGGGCTGAAAGAGCACGATCACGCGTCCGTCGCCGGCGGCGAGCCGGGCCGCCCGCAACGTGGCGGCGACCTCGGTGGGGTGGTGGGCGTAGTCGTCGACGACGCGCACGCCACCGGCGGTGCCGCGCACCTCGAACCGGCGTCCGGTGCCCGAGAAGGCGCTGAGGGCGCGAGCCATCGCGGCCGGGGCCACGCCGAGCTCCACGCCGGCGCACCAGGCACCCGCCGCGTTGAGGAGCATGTGCTCGCCGCCGACCTCGATCGCCAGGGGCACGGCGACGTTGGCGGGCGCGCCGTCCGCCCGGTGCCCGGTCCGGCGCAGCTGGGTGAAGGACCGGTGCGCGGTGAGCAGGGCGTCGCCGACGCGGGCGTGCGCCTCCCCCACCTCCGGCGACGGCCCGACGCCGTAGGTCACGACCCGGGTGCCGCGGTCGGCGGTACGCCGGGCCAGCGCGAACGCGCCGGGGTCGTCGGCGCACGCGACCAGCAGCCCGCCCGGGAGGATGCGCTCGGCGAACTCGTCGAACGCCCGGTGGAACGCGGCCACGGAGCCGTAGTGGTCCAGGTGGTCCGGCTCGACGTTCGTGACGACGGCGACCCGGGGCGCGTAGTTGAGGAACGACCCGTCGGACTCGTCCGCCTCGGCCACGAGCACGGGTCCTTCGCCTAGGTGCGCGCCCGCACCCAGGCCGAGGAGTGTGCCACCGATGGCGTAGGAGGGGTCCTGGCCGGCGGCCCGCAGGGCGACGGCGAGCATCGCCGAGGTGGACGTCTTGCCGTGCGCGCCGGCCACCGCCACGAAGTCGCGCCCCTGGGCGGCGAGGGCGAGCGCCTGGGAACGGTGCAGCACCGGCAGGCCGCGCTCCCGGGCGACGGCGAGCTCGGGGTTGGTCGCGCGCACGGCGGTCGAGACCACCACGGTCGCCCCGTCCGGGACGTGCGCGGCGTCGTGGCCGACGAACGCCGGCACCCCGAGGTGACGCAGGTGGTCCAGGGTCGCGGAGTCGCGCTGGTCCGAGCCGGAGACGTCATGGCCGCGAGCGAGGAGCAGCTCGGCGACGACGGACATCCCGGCCCCGCCGATGCCGATGAGGTGGAAGCGGGTCACGGCCGCCCCCGCCCGGCCGCGGACAGGACCAGGTCGGCGAGCCGGGCGGCGCCGTCCCCCGGGCCGGACCCGGCGGCCGCCGCGCCCATGCGGGCGAGCTCGCCACGGTCGTGCAGCAGCGGGGCGACGTGCTCGGCGACCCAGGTCGCGTCGAGGGCGGTGTCGTCGACGAGGATCCCGCCGCCGGCCGCGACGACGTCGGCCGCGTTGAGCCGCTGTTCGCCGTTGCCCACGGGCAGGGGGACGTACACCGCCGGCAGCCCCAGAGCCGCGAGCTCGGCGACCGTCCCCGCCCCCGAGCGGCACAGGACCAGGTCCGCGCAGGCGTAGGCGAGTTCCATCGCGCCGAGGTACTCGCGCACCTGGTAACGCGGCGCGGAACGTGGCCCGAGGGCAGCGCGAACCGCGTCCGCCTTGCCCCTGCCGGTCAGGTGCAGCACCTGGGAGCCGGCGGTCAGCGCCGGGGCCGCGGCGGCGACGGCCTCGTTCAGCCGTTGCGCCCCCAGGGAGCCACCGGTGACGAGCAAGGTCGGCAGGTCCGGGTCGAGGCCGAGCTCACGGGCACCGGCGGTGCGGCGCTCGGCGGGCGGCCTCGGGTCGGCGACGAGCGCGGCGACCGCGGGCCGCAGCGGGAGCCCGGTGACCTCGGTACGGCCCCGCACGGCCCGCAGCGGGGTGGAGGCGAACGTGAGGGCGACGGCGGCGGCCCACCGGGCGCCGAGCCGGTTGGCCAAGCCGGGGCGGGCGTTCTGCTCGTGCACCACGACGGGCACGCCCCGCCGTCGCGCGGCGAGGTATGCGGGGGTCGCGACGTAGCCGCCGAAGCCGACGACGACCTCGGCGCGGGTCTCGACGATGGCGGCCTCGGCGGCGCGCACCGCCGCACGCAGCCGGGCCGGCAGGGCCAGGAGGGCGGGCGAGGGTCGGCGCGGCAGCGGGACGCGCGGGACGATCCGCAGCGGGTACCCGGCCTCGGGGACGAGGGTGTGCTCGAGCCCCGCGACGGTGCCGAGCACGGTGATCTCGGCCCCGCCCGGGCGACGGGCCAGTTCGGCGGCCGTCGCCAGCAGCGGGTTGACGTGCCCGGCGGTGCCGCCGCCGGCGAGCAGGGCACGGACGGGTCCCTCAGCCACGGCGCACCCGGGAGCCGACGACGGCGAGGGAGCGGGCCACGACGCCGCGGCGGGCCGCCAGGGCGGCCGCCGCACCGGGCTCCGTGCGGGCGAACGCCAGCACGACGCCGATGGCGATGAGGGTGGAGATCATGGCCGAGCCACCGGCGGAGACGAGCGGCAGCGGCACGCCGATGACCGGCACGAGTCCGATGACCACGCCGATGTTCACCATGGCCTGGCACAGGATCCAGGTGGCGATCGCCGTCGTCGTGATGCGGGCGCAGTTGTCCTTGTGCCGGCGCACGATGCGGAACATGCCGAATGCGAGGACGCCGAAGAGGCAGAGCACGAGGAGCGTGCCGAGCAGGCCGAGCTCCTCCCCGATGATCGCGTAGATGAAGTCGTTGTGCGCCTCGGGCAGGTAAGACCACTTCTCCCGCGAGGCGCCCAGACCGACGCCGGAGATGCCGCCGGTGCCGAGCCCCCACAGGCCGTGCTGCGTCTGGAACCCGGAGCCGGTGGGGTCGGACTCGACCAGGCCGAGGAACGTCAGCACACGGGTGGTGCGGGACGGGGAGATGACGACCATGAACGCGGCCGCACCGGCCCCGAGGACGCCGGCCGCGCCGTACCAGCGCAGTGGCAGGCCGGCGACGAAGTACGCCCCGGCCACCAACGCCACCATGACCAGCACCGTCCCGAGGTCGTGCCCGGCGAGCACCAGCGCGATCGCGGCGCCGGCGCCGAGCACGCCCGGCAGGAGGGCGTGCTTCCAGTCGGTGGCCAGCAGGCGGCCCTTCCGGGCCAGCACCAGGCCCAGCCACAGGGCCAGGCCGAGCTTGAGGAACTCCGAGGGCTGGACGGTCTGCCCGAGGCCGGGCAGGTAGATCCAGTTCACGTTGCCGCCCTGGCTGCGCGCCAGCGGCGTGAAGATCAGCAGCTGCGCCCCGAGCGTGGCGAGGAAGGCCGGCCAGGCGAGCCGGCGGTACCAGACCACCGGGATGCGGGAGGCCAGGACGGCCAGCGGGAGCCCGATGAGGACGAACCTGAGCTGGCCGAGGAACGCGGCGTAGGGGTTCCCGGTCTCACGGATCGACGTGATGGTCGAGGCGGAGAGCACCATCACCACGCCGATCGCCACGAGCAGCAGTGCCGCACCCGCGACGAGGTAGTAGCTGAGGGCGCCGATCTCCTGCCGGGGAGCGCGCGCGGCGCGGGTCGCCCGTGCGGGGGCGTGCGCGGCGGGAGCGCGTGTCGACCGGTCGAGCGTGGTCATCCGTGCCCCCCCTCCAGCTCCCGTGCCGCACGGGCGAACGCCTCGCCCCGGGCGGCGTAGCTGCTGAACTGGTCCATCGACGCGGAGGCCGGGGCCAGCAGCACGGTGTCGCCGGGACGAGCGAGCCGGGCCGCGTGCGCGACGGCTGCCGCCATGACCTGATCATCGTCGGCGTCCACCTCGATCACCGGGACGTCGCCCGCGTGTCGCGCCAGCGCGGAGCGCAGCGGCGTGCGGTCGAGGCCGATGAGGACGACGCCGCGCAGCCGGTCCCGGTGCGCACGGACGAGGTCGTCGAACGTGGCGCCCTTGGCGAGCCCACCGGCGATCCACACGCACGTGCCGGCGGGCACGGAGCCCAGGGACGCCGCGGCGGCGTGGGCGTTGGTGGCCTTGGAATCGTCCAGGTACGCGACGCCGTCGACCGTGGCGACCCGTTCGATGCGGTGCGTCCCGGCCGGGAAGTCCCGCAGTCCCTGCCGCACGTGCTCCGGCGCCACGCCGTGCGCCCGGGCCAGGGCGGCGGCCGCGAGGGCGTTCGCGACGACGTGGGCGGGGACCACCCCGCCGGCCGGGGCGAGGTGGGCGAGGTCGTCCAGGGTGGCGAGCTCGGTGGCGTCGCGGTGACGGTCGGGGGGGAAGGCGCGGTCGACCAGGTAGTCCTCGACCAGGCCGAGCTGGCCGACGGCGGGGGTGGCGAGGGTGAACCCGACGGCGCGGGCGCCGTCGAGGACGTCGGCGTCCTCGACCATGGCCCGCGTGGCGGGGTCGGCCTCGTTGTACACGCACGCGACCCGGGTGCGGGCGAACACCCTCGCCTTGGCGTCTCGGTACGCCTGGAACGAGCCGTGCCAGTCGATGTGGTCCGGGGCGAGGTTGAGGCAGGCGGCCGCCTCGGCGCTGACCGTGCGGGTGGCGTGGAGCTGGAAGCTGGACAGCTCCACGGCGAGCACGTCGGGGGCGTCGGCGCCGGTGGCGGTGGCCACGCGCACGATGGGGGTGCCGACGTTGCCGACGGCCACCGCCCGCTCCCCCGCCGCCGTGAGGATCGAGGCGAGCATGCCCACCGTGGTCGTCTTGCCGTTGGTGCCGGTCAGCGTGAGCCACGGGGCGAAGGTCCCGTCGGCGCGCGGGGTGCGCAGCCGCCAGGCGAGCTCGACCTCGCTCCAGGTGGTCACGCCGGCCGCGCCGGCGCGCACGTGCAGCGGCGAGACGGCGGGGATCCCCGGGGACACGACCACGACGTCGGGCCGCCCCGCCAGCACCTGGTCGGCGAGACCGGCCGGGTCGGCCACCGCCCGCAGGGCGACGTCGGCAGGCACCTCGACGCCCTCGCGGGCCCGGTCGACGGCGTCGGCCGAGGCGTCGTAGCCGGTGAGCCGGGCGCCGGTGCGGCCGAGGGCCTCGAGCGCGGCCCGGCCGGAGGTACCGAGGCCGACGACGGCGACCCGGGCGCCCTTGAGGTCGGTGGGCCGGCTCATGACACCGACACCCACTCGGCGTAGAACAGGCCGATGCCGGCCGCGGCGAAGAGGGCGGCGATGATCCAGAAGCGCACCACGATGGTGACCTCGCCCCACCCCTTGAGCTCGAAGTGGTGGTGCAGCGGTGCCATGCGGAACACGCGCCGCCCGGTGGCCTTGAAGAAGCCGATCTGGATGACGTCGCTCATGACGATGATGACGAACAGCCCGCCGAGGATGGCCGCGAGGACCTCGGTCCGGGTGAGGATCGAGAGCCCGGCCAGGGCCCCACCGAGGGCGAGGGAGCCGGTGTCGCCCATGAAGATCTGGGCCGGGGAGGTGTTCCACCACAGGAAGCCGAAGCAGGCACCGACGATGGCCGCGGTGACGATCGCGAGGTCGCGGGGGTCACGGACCTCGTAGCACTCGGGGCCGGGGTCGACCAGTACCTGACAGGACTGGTTCGACTGCCAGATGGTGATGACGGTGTAGGCGCCGAAGACGAGCATGGACGCTCCGGTGGCCAGCCCGTCGAGCCCGTCGGTGAGGTTGACGGCGTTCGACCAGGCGGTGATGAGGAAGTTGGCCCACAGCACGAACAGCACGATGCCGATGCCCGCCCCCGCCCAGGCGAGGTCGATCCCGGTGTCGCGGATGAAGGAGATCTCGGTGGCGGCGGGGGTGCGGAAGTTCTCGTTCGGGAACTGCAGCGCCAGCACGGAGAAGGTGATGCCGATCGCGGCCTGCCCGACGATCTTGCCCTTGGGGTTGAGCCCGAGGGAGCGTTCGCGCGAGATCTTGATGTAGTCGTCGAGGAAGCCGATGACGCCCAGGCCCACCATGAGCAGCAGCAGCAGCAGCCCGGAGATGTTGGGGGTGCGCCCGGTCAACAGGTTGCCGACGGCGTAGCCCAGCACGGTGGCGGCGATGATGACCACGCCGCCCATGGTGGGGGTGCCGCGCTTGGTGAAGTGGGCGGTGGGACCGTCCTCGCGGATGAACTGTCCGTAGTTCTTCTTCACCAGCAGCCGGATGAACAGGGGCGTCCCCGCCATCGCGAGCACGAGCGCGACCGCGGCCGCGATCAGCACCGCCATCATCAGGGGTTCCTCCCGGCCAGCCGCTCGGCGAGGCGCCACAGGTCGGTGCCGTGGGAGCCCTTGAGCAGGACGACGTCGCCGGGTCGCAGGCCGGCGAGGTGGCGCTCGGCGGCGGCGAGGTCCGCCACCTCGACGACCTCGGTGGTGGTCCCGGCCCGGCGGGCGGCATCGGCGAGCGGGCCGGTGCCGGGGCCGACGGTGAGGAGGACGTCGATACCGAGCGTCGCCGCCTCGGTGCCGACGGCGGCGTGCTCGGCGGCCGAGTCCGCCCCGAGCTCGAGCATCTCGCCCAGCACGGCGATGCGACGGCGCGGCCCGGCCAGGGTCACGAGGGCCCGCAGCCCGGCCCGCATCGAGTCGGGGTTGGCGTTGTAGGCGTCGTCGACGACCCGTACGCCGTCGTCCCGGTCGGTCACGGCCATGCGGTGCGGGCTGGTGGCGCCCGCCTGCCCGAGCCCCGCGGCGACGCCCTCGATCCCGATCCCGCACTCGAGCGCGACGACGGCGGCGGCGAGCGCGTTCGCGACCTGGTGCTCCCCCACCAGCGCCAGCCGGACCTCGTGGAGCGCCGCGGCGCCGACGAGCGTGAAGCGGGCTCTGCCGGCGCCGTCGAGGGCGAGGTCCGTGGCGCGCACGTCGGCGTCCGGCTCGCGGCCGAAGGTGACGACCGGCCCGCGGGCGAGCGTGGCCATCGCGGCGACGCGCGCGTCGTCGGCGTTGAGCACGGCGGTGCCGCCGGGCAGCAGTCCCGCGACGAGCTCGGACTTCGCCCGCGCGACGTTCTCGATGCCGCCGAACTCCCCGAGGTGCGCGCGGCCGACGGCCAGGACGACGGCGATGTCGGGCGGGGCGATCGAGGTGAGGTAGGTGAGGTTGCCGACCCGGTCGGCGCCCATCTCCAGCACGAGGTACTGCGTGTCGGGCGTCGCCCGCAGGACGGTCAGCGGCAGGCCGATCTCGTTGTTGAAGGACCCGGGCGGGGCGACGACCTCGCCCAGGGACGCGAGGAGGTGGCCCAGGAGGTCCTTGGTGGTCGTCTTGCCGTAGGAGCCGGTGATCGCGATGACACGCAGGAGGTTGCCGGTGGTGCGCGCGGCGCGCAGGGCGGCGAGGTGGTGCCGGGCGAGGTCGCCCAGGGCCGCCGCGACGTCGTCGACGACGACGACCCGGCCCGGGTCGGCGCCGGCCGCCAGCACCTGCTCGGCGTCGGTGACCAGCGCCGCCGCGGCGCCGCCGGCCAGCGCGGCGGCCACGAACCGGTGGCCGTCGACGTGCTCGCCGGCGAAGGCGACGAACAGGGCGCCCGGGACGACGTCGTGCGAGTCGGTGACGACGGGCCCGTCGACGGCGTGCTGCTGGGCGCCGCGGTGGTCGGCCCGCCGTCCGCCGGTGACGGCGGCGACGTCGTCGAGCGTGA
>NZ_JBTSDU010000134.1:0-8125 GCF_054605595.1 Georgenia sp.
GAGGGCGATGGACACGGCGAGCAGGCCGCCGTCGTCGGTGGGGTCGGGGCCGTACAGCAGGTCGTGCACGTGGGCGGGGGGGCGGCCGGTGGCGGCGGCGACGGCGTCGACCAGCTGCCCCGGTCCCGCGGACCGGGGCAGCCCCACCTGATGGGCCACGCGACGGGCGGTGCCGGCGCGCAGCGCGGCCGCGGCGTGGCCGTACGCGCGCGAGCGGCGGTAGAGCCGCCCACGCCCGCGGGCCGTCTCGGCCGAGCGGACGACGACGGGCATCACCTCGGTGACCACCGGTCCCAGCGCCCGCCCCTGGGCCAGGCCCAGCAGGACCACGGCACCCACGAGCACCGCCAGCACCGGGCCCGCGGCGGGGGGGAGGGGTGGCACGGGGTCGGTGGCGGCGCCGAGGTCGGTGGGCGACGGCAGGTACCACACGAGCGTGTCGTGGTGGCCGAGCATGCGCAGCGTGAGGGCGGCGTTGCCCGACTCGGCGAGGAACTCGTTCGACATCACGCGGGCGTCGGCGAGGTAGCGCACGGTGACGCCCGCGTGCTCCCAGACGGCATACCCGCCGGCACCGTCGCCGACCGGGAAGCACAGCTCGACGCCGTCGCCCGCGACGACGGAGCCCCGGGAGAAGGAGATCTCACCGGCGGCGGTGGCGTCCGGATCCTCGCACCGGGCGGGCAGCGGCTCGGCGGAGCCCGCCCCGGCGACGCTCACGCCGGTGCCCAGGCCCGTCAGGTCGGAGTAGGTCGCGCCGACGACCACCAGGTCCGCCCCGATGGCCAGCAGCTCGGCCCGCCGGTCCGGTCCCAGCAGCGCCACGTCCGTCACGAGCACGGTGGCTCCCGGCCCGGCGAGCGTGCCGACCGCGGCCAGGGTGGTCGCCTCGTGGACGGTGACGCCGTGCTCGGTGAGGATCTCGGCGGCGGCGCGGGCGCCCTCCGGGCCGGGGTTGTCCGGGGCCAGCGGCCGCGCGGAGGTACGGGCGGTGGCCGCGTAGGTGAGGACGGCGAGCACGAGGAAGACCGCGACGACGAGTGCGCCCAGCCGCCGGCGCCGCCACCGGCCCGGTCGGGGGGTGGCCGTTCCCGGCGAGGTCCCGGTCGGTGCCGCGGGCGAGGTCGGTGCCGCGGTCGAGGTCGGTGCCGCGGTCGAGGTCGCGGGCGTGGCCACCGGCGTGGCCGGCGTCCTCGTCATCGGACCTCGCCCCAGCCGGCCGGGGCGGACGCCGCGAGCGGGCCGTGTACCGCGCGCAGGCGAGCGACGTGCTCGGCGAGGGCGCGCAGCTCGGCGTCCGCCGACTGGTCCGGGACGGCGTGGCCGTAGCGGGCGTCGTCGAACAGGCGCCCGCCGCGGGCGAGGCCGACCGCCGCGTCCGGGAGCGCGGCACCCGCCGCGAGGACTGCCTCGTGCGCCGTCAGGCCGGGCCGGTCCTCGAGCACCGCGCGCTCGTCCAGGTCACGGATGATCGCGCGGAAGCGCTCCACCACCGCCGTCGCATAGTCCCGCCGGCGCGCGGCGGCGTCCGCCCGGGCGGTCAGCTCGGCGGCGGAGCTGGTGTCGACGAACAGCGCCGCCGACGCCGCCGCGGCCCGGACCCGCCGGCGGCGCACCCGCCCGCCGAGCAGGAGGGCGACCGCGACGACGACGGCGACGAGCAGCACGACCAGCACCGGGACCAGCGCGGGCGGTGCCGAGCCGCCGAGCTCACCGAGCCGCTCGAGGAGGTGCCCGAACCAGTCGATGATCCGCTCGGCCAGCGTCGGGGAGTCGTCGTAGATCGCCTTGCCGAGCTCCTCCTCCGCCCACCGCCGGGCCTCGTCGGCGTCCGGGGCGAGCATCTCAGCCGGCCTCCGCGGCCCGGGCCAGCTCGACGTCGAGGCCTTCTCGGCGGATGCGCACGTCGATGTACACCAGCGCCTCGACGGCCGCGAGGAACGGTGTCGTCAGCGCCGAGATCAGCACCGAGAGCACCGTGGAGCCCAGCAGGTACGCGGGCGACGTCGCGACGCCGGTGCCGAGGAAGGAGACGAAGGTGACCGGGACCATCAGCGCCCAGGTGAGCACCGTGACGATGATCCACGCCAGCGCCAGGACACCGAAGATGCGCCAGAAGCTCCCGGCCGTGAGCGACCAGGAGCGACGGACGGCGGCGAGGACGCCCGTGCGCTCCAGCACCAGCGCGGGCGCGGCGACGCCCAGCCGGACGGCGAAGAACACCATCAGCGCCGCGCCGCCGAGGATCGCCAGGATCGAGACGACGACGGCGACCGCGACGGACCCGCCGTCGTTGCCGAGCGCCGTGGCACCGACGACGGCGAGCACGACGAGCACCACGACCACCACCGCGGCCGCAGCGAGCAGCCCGAGCAGGAGCGTGAGGCCGATGAGGCGCCAGACGCGGCCCTTCACCTGGCCCCAGACCTCCCCGACGGGGAGCGTCCGGCCGAGGACGGACTGGCTCACGGAGACGATGAGGATGCCGGTCAGGACCACCGACGCGAGGAAGGTGGCCAGGCTCGTGGCGAAGCCGGCCACGGTGCTGCCGAGGCTGAGCGCGCCGAGCTCAGCCAGGCTGACCGTCGGGTCCTCGAGCACCAGCAGCGTCTGGTCCATGAACGCACCCAGCACCACCGCCTCAAGCACCCCGATGACGCCCATGACCACGAGCGAGAAACCGAACATGACCTTCGGGTTGGCACGGATGGCCCGGAACGCGCCGTCGAGGATCTCCCCGACGTTCAGCGGGCGCAGCGGGACGATCCCCGGCTGCCGCGGCCCGGCGAAGCCGAACGGCGCCGGACCCGGCGTCGCCGGGGCGCCGTACTGCCCGTACTGGGGCGCGGGCTGCCCGTACCGGGGGTCCGGCTGCCCGTACTGAGGCGCGGGCTGCCCGTACTGCCCGTACCGGGGGTCCGGCTGCCCGTACTGCCCGTACTGAGGCGCGGGCTGCCCGTACTGCCCGTACTGCCCGTACTGCCCGTACTGGGGGTCCGGCGGGCCGGGCTGCGGGGCCGCCGGGCCGTCCTGCGAGGCCTCCTCGCCGGGCTGGGGCGTGGGCTGCGCAGGCTGGCCGTACTGCCCGTAACGGGGGTCCGGGGTGGGCTGTCCCTGCTGCCCGGGAGCACCCGGGACGTTCTGCGACGGATCCTCCTGGGACATCCGGTGCGCCTCCTCTGTCCGTCCGCCGCGGACGCGGCGCGCTGGCGCCATGCTCCCACGCACCTGAGGGCGCATGGTGGACCCGCGCGGCCCGGCCGGTCCCGCGGCGCGCGGCGCGCGGGGGAGCGCGCGAACGTGCGCGGCCGTCCGAAGTGGGAACATGGGCACATGACTGCCCGCATCCTCCTTGTCGACGACGACGCCGCCCTTGCCGAGATGATCGGCATCGTGCTCGATGCCGAGGGTTTCGAGGCGATCTTCTGCGCCGACGGCGCCGAGGCACCGGACATGTTCCGCGCCGAGGCGCCGGACCTGGTGCTGCTCGACCTTATGCTCCCGGGCCTGGACGGCATCCAGATCTGCCGGATCATCCGCGCCGAGTCCGACGTCCCGATCGTCATGCTCACGGCCAAGTCGGACACCCTCGACGTCGTCGCCGGCCTCGAGGCGGGCGCGGACGACTACATCGCCAAGCCGTTCAAGCCCAAGGAGCTCATCGCCCGCGTGCGGGCTCGGCTGCGCCGGCAGGACCAGCCCGAGCCCGAGCGCCTGCGCATCGACGACCTGACCATCGACGTCGCCGGCCACGAGGTCCGGCGGGGCTCGGAACTCATCCCCCTGACGCCGCTGGAGTTCGACCTCATCGTGGCCCTGGCCCGCAAGCCGTGGCAGGTGTTCAGCCGCGAGGTCCTCCTCGAGCAGGTGTGGGGCTACCGCCACGCCGCCGACACCCGCCTGGTCAACGTCCACGTCCAGCGGCTGCGGGCGAAGGTCGAGCGCGATCCCGAGCACCCCGAGGTCGTCGTCACCGTGCGCGGCGTCGGGTACCGGGCCGGGGCACCGAAGGAGTGATCCCGGTGGCCCCGGCGGCACCGGACGGCCCGGGGGTGACCGGGCCGCAGCAGGACGCCGCCCCGTACCCCACGGCGCAGGAGGTGCCCGCCGGCCTGGTCCCGTACCGGCCACGGCCGCAGCGCAGCCTGCGACGGCGGTTGCGGCTGCGGCTCTTGCGGTTCGCCCGCAGCTGGCGCGAATCCCTCTCCGCCCGGGTGGTGGCCGCGACCGTCATCGGGGGCCTCGCCCTTCTCGCCCTGCTGGGCGGCGTGCTCGCCGCCCAGATCCGCGGCGGCCTCTACGACGAGCGCGTGGCCCAGATGCTGCAGGACGCCGCCCTGCGCGCGCAGGACGCACAGGTCACGTTCGAGGCGACCACCGCGACCACCAGCCAGGACGTCCAGAGCGTCGCGAACGACTGGACGCTGCAGAGCGCCACCTCCGGCGTCGTCGGCACCGTGCTCATGCGCTCGCCGACCTCCGTCTCCGCGGTCACCATCAACGACCCGGCCACCAACACGGCGTTGCGGGACCTGGTCACCGCCCAGATGCGGGAAGCCGTCGCCGCCGAGGGCGGGCAGCACTGGCAGGCTATCGCCCTGGAGACCTCGGACGGCGACGCACCGGGGATCGTCGTCGGCTCGCCCGTGACGCTGCCCGCGGCCGGCCCGTACGAGCTGTACCAGTTCTACTCGTTGGCCCCCGAGGAGGGCACGATCTCCCTGGTCCTGCGGATCCTCGCCGTCGGCGCCACCACGTTGGTGCTGCTGCTCGGCGGCCTCACCTGGCTGATCACCCGCTGGGTGCTGCGGCCGGTGCAGGACGCCGCGTTCACCGCGGAGCGGATCGCCGGCGGGATGCTGGACGAGCGCATGGACGTACGCGGCCACGACGAGCTCGCGCTCCTGGGGGAGTCCTTCAACGAGATGGCCGCCTCCCTGCAGAGCCAGATCGAACGCCTCGCCGAGCTCTCCCGGCTGCAGCAGCGCTTCGTCGCCGACGTCTCCCACGAGCTCCGCACCCCGCTGACGACGATCCGCATCGCCGGCGAACTCATCCACGACGCCAGGGACTCCTTCGACCCGCCGGTGCGGCGCTCCGCCGAGCTCCTGCACGCCCAGCTCGACCGGTTCGAGTCGATGCTCGCCGACCTGCTGGAGATCTCCCGGTTCGACGCCGGGGCGGCCGTCCTCGACATCGAGCAGCGGGACCTGCGCGAGCTCGTCGCCCGCGTCGTCGAGGGCGGCGCCATCCTCGCCGAACGGAAGGGTTCCGAGATCCGGGTCCACGCGCCCGCCGAACCCTGCACCGCCGACGTCGACGCGCGCCGCATCGAGCGGGTGCTGCGCAACCTGCTCGCGAACGCCGTCGAGCACGGCGAGGGCCGTCCCATCGAGATCACCATCGGGGCCGACGACGCCGCGGTGGGCGTGCGGGTCCTCGACCACGGTGTGGGGATGAGCGAGGAGGCGGCCGCGCACGTCTTCGACCGCTTCTGGCGGGCCGACCCGGCTCGCGCCCGCACCACGGGCGGCACCGGTCTGGGCCTGTCGATCTCGATGGAGGACACCCGGCTGCACGGCGGAGCCCTGGAGGCGGCGGGCCTGGCGGGCGGGGGGGCCGCCTTCCTGCTCACCCTGCCGCGCCACGCCGGGGCCGTCGTCACCGACCACCCCGTCCCCCTGGTGCCGGACGACGAGGCGCCCCCCGCCGTCAAGACACCCGCGTCCGGGGCGGGCCTCGGCCGGCCCGAGTCCGTGCTGGAGCAGTGATGGGCCCCGACCGCCGCCGCCGCGCGCTCGTCACGGCGCTGGCCGCCGCCGTCGCCCTGGCGGGCTGCGCGAGCCTGCCCCGCACCGGGCCGGTCACCGCTTCCAAGCCGGAGCTGCCCGCGGCGCAGGGCATCGGGCTCTACGCCCGCGGGCCCGAGGCCGGGGCGGAGCCGGAGGCGATCGTCGAAGGCTTCCTCGCGGCGTCCGCGGCGGGCTACTCCGACGAGTTCCTCGTCGCGCGGGAGTTCCTGGCCGGGGCGGCCGTGCAGACGTGGCAGCCGCTGGCGCAGGTCCGCGTCTTCGACGAGGTGCCGGAGTACTCCCGCACCGCCACCGGTGCGGTCCAGCTCAGCGTCGACACGGACGCGTCGGTCGACTCGGCCGGCCGGTACGACGAGTCCGCCCCGGGGAGCACCATCGAGGCCGACTTCACGCTGGCCCGCGTCGGCGGCGAGTGGCGCATCATCGACCTCGACGACGGTGTCTTCCTGCCCGCCGCGAACTTCCTCTCCGTCTACACCCAGACACCGCTGTACTTCCTCACCCCCGACAAGGGGTATTTCGTACCCGACGTGCGGTGGTTCCCCCGCCAGAACCTGGCCACCTCGCTCGTGCGGAACCTCCTCACGGGGCCCTCGCCGTGGCTGGCCGCCGGGGCCGTGAGCATGATCCCGCCCGGTACCCGCATGAGCGTGGAGTCCGTCGCGGTGACCGACGGCGTCGCCGCGGTGGATCTCTCGGCCGACGCGCTCGTCGCGGACGAGGACCGACGCGCCCTGCTCTTCGCCCAGATCGAGCGCACGCTGCGCGGGGTCTCGGGCGTCCAGGACGTCGCGCTCACCGCCGCCGGGGCACCGGTCGAACTCACCGTGCCGGTGCCGGAGCTCCCCACCTACCCCTTCGGTGCCGCGAACGCCGTCGTCATCGCGGACGGCGTGCCGGCCGACGTCGTGGCGGGGGTGCCGGTGCCGCGCCCCGGGGCCGCCCTGATGACCGGGGTGGACCCGCACCACCCCGCGCTCGGCTACGAGGGCGTCAACCCCACGTTGGTGTTCCTCCAGGGCACGGACCGCCTGGTGAGTGCCCCGACGGCGGAGGTGCAGCCGTTCCTCCTCGCGCAGGGACCGGGACTCGTCCCGCCGTCGATCGACCAGGAGGGCTGGATCTGGACCAGCCCCACCCCCAGCGACGGCCACCTGACGGCCGTGCGCCCGGACGGCACGCGCGTGGAGGTGGGGGCGCCCTGGCTGGCGGGCGGCAAGATACACACGCTCCGGATCTCGCGCGAGGGGGCCCGCGCGGTCGTGGTATGGGAGTCCGCGGGCGTGCTCGCCATCGACCTGACCACGGTGGTGCGCGGCCTGGACGGGACCCCGCGCACGCTGGGCGACCCGGTGCGCATCGGGGAGCGGATGACCAGCGCCACCGAGCTGGCGTGGGTGGACGAGCAGACCGTGGCGGTGCTCGGCACGTCCGAGGGGAACCCGGACCTGGCGGTGCACCTGCTCTCCCTCGGCGGGCCCTCGACCCGGTTGCCCGCCGTCGCCGGTGCGGTCACGATGACCGCCGGGCGCGGCGACCGTTCCATCCTGGTGGGCACCGAGGACAACCGTGTCTACGAGCGCAACGGTGCCTCGTGGCGTCCGGTGCTCGACGGCGTCACCTACCCGACCCTCCCCGGCTGACCGCTGCCCGGTGCGGTCGTCATGTCGCCACCTCGTCCACAGGTGGCGCCGGCGGGTGCGCGGCGACCTCGGTCGTCCCGGCACCCTGGTGGCATGCCCACGCGAGAGCAGTCGGCGGTCGCCCGCGCCGGTGCGGCGCTCGGCGCGGCGCTGGAACTGGTGCTGCCGGTGAGCTGTGCCGGCTGCGGCAGGTGGGACGTCCCGCTGTGCGCGCGGTGCCGTGCGTTGCTCGCCGCACCACCGGCTCGGTGCGACGCCGCGATCCCGATGCTCGACCGGGACGGGGCGTCGACGCTGCCGACCTGGTCGATCGGGCCCTACGCCGGGTCGCTGCGCACCCTCGTGCTCGCGTGGAAGAACCACCGACGCACCGACGTCGCCGCCCCCGTCCACGTCGCCGCAGCGGCCGCCGGCCGTGCCTGGGTACCCCACCTCCACGCCCTGATCGCGGTCCGCTACGGCGGCGCGGCCCCGGCTGGGGTTGTCTCGGGTGCGGCCGGCCCCGAGGGTGCCGCGCCGGCCGGCCCCGGGGATGCCGCGCCGGCCGGCCCCGAGGGTGCCGCGCCGGCCGGCCCCGGGGGTGGCCCGGCGGCGGTGCCGACATGCCTCGTCGTCGTCCCGGCACCGTCGGGGTGGGGGCCCCGGGGGGGGGGGCGGGTGGGGGGGGGC
>NZ_JBTSDU010000135.1:0-8074 GCF_054605595.1 Georgenia sp.
CCCGATGGCCCTGGCGCCGCGGCGTCGTCGACATGGCCATCGGGGCGGCCGGGGTCGTCGTCCTCGCCGACCACCGCGGCCGGACCGACGCCTATGGGCGTCCCCTGACCGTGACCGTCATCAACGTGGCCGACGAGATCGCCGCCGTCGCCGAGCTCGTCAAGGGCAAGGCGGCCGGCCGGCCGGTCGCGGTCGTGCGCGGCATGGCACACGCCGTGACGCTCGAGGACGGCGACGGCGCCGCGACCTTGATCCGCCCCCCGGCGGAGGACATGTTCCGCCGCGGTGTCGACGCGACGTGACGCCGCGGGCCCGGCCGGGCATGCCCCCCGGAACTGCTCAGGCAGGGTCGAAGACCAGCAGGTCCCGGTCCCCGGCGCGGACGCGATGGGCCCGCACGCCGTAGACGGCGCTCACCAGCTCCGCGGTGAGCACCTCGCGCGGGTCGCCCGCTGCGACCACCTGGCCCGCCTCCAGCACGAGCACATGGTCGCAGAACAGCAGCGCGTGGTTGAGGTCGTGCAGGGCGGCGAGCACCGTGACGCCGTTGCCGGCGAGCTCGCGCGCGAGGCCGAGCACGGCGAGCTGGGCGCCGACGTCGAGATGGTTCGTCGGCTCGTCCAGCAGCAGCACACCCGGCTCCTGCGCCAGCGCCCGCGCCAGGTGGACCCGCTGACGCTCACCGCCCGAGAGGGTGGCGAAGTCCCGGCCCGCCAGGGCGTCGGCGCCGGTGCGGGCCATCGCCCGGCGCGCGACGCCCTGGTCCGTGGCCGAGTCCCCGCCCCAGCGCGGGCGATGCGGGATGCGACCGAGCAGCACGACGTCGAGCACGTCGCGGGAGACCTCGGCGGGGGAATCCTGCTCCACCAGGGCGAGCTCACGGGCGCGCTCGCGCCGGGTCAGGCGGCCGAGGTCCCGGCCCGAGAGCAGCACGGCCCCGGTGGCGGGGGCGAGCGCCCCCACGAGCAGGCGCAGCAAGGTGGACTTCCCGGCACCGTTGGGGCCGACGACGGCGCTGACGGCCCCGGCGGGCACGGTGGCGTCCACCCCGTCGAGGATCCGCACGCGCCCGACGGCGTAGGTGAGGGCCGCCACGTCGAGGGGGTGACCGGCGGCGGCCGGTCCACCCGGGGACCCGGTGAGCCGCCCGTCGGCCGCGCCGCGGTCGTCCCCGGCCGGGGCCCCCGCCGTGACGACGCGGGCACCGGGCGTGCTCATGCGTCCCGCCCGCTGCGGCGCAGCAGCACCGCGAACACCGGCGCACCGATCAGTGCCGTGAGGATGCCGACCGGCAACTCGCGCGGCTCGAACAGGCTCCGTGCCGCGGTGTCCGCCACCAGCAGGAAGATCGCGCCGGCCAGCCCCGCGACGGGCAGCAGCCGGTGGTGGCGCGGCCCCACCAGCAGCCGCACCGCGTGCGGCATGACCAGCCCGACGAAGCCGATGGCGCCGGCCACCGCGACGAGCAGCGCCGTGAGCAGGGCGCACGCCGCGAGGAGCACCCACCGGACCCGGGTGACGTCGATGCCGAGCGAGGCGGCCGAGACGTCGCCGAAGGTGAAGGCGTCCAGCGTGCGGCCCCGCCCGGCGAGGAACGTCCCGATGACGGCGGTGGCGCCGAGCGCCAGCAGCGCCTCCGGCCACGTGGCCCCGCCGAGCGAGCCCATCAGCCAGGACAGGATGTCCCGGTAGGAGTCCCCGGTCGCGGACCAGAAGATCACCAGGGCGACGACGGCGGAGCCCACCTGGGCGACGGCCACCCCGGCCAGCACGGTGCGCACGGGCGAAAGGCCGCCGTCGGGCCGGGTGGCCAGGGCGAGCGTGAGCACCAGCGCGGCCAGCGCCCCGACGAACGCCGCCACCGGCAGCGCCGCGGCGAGGCCCAGGACGATCACCAGCACGGCACCGACGGACGCCCCCGAGGACACCCCCAGCAGGTACGGGTCCGCCAGCGGGTTACGGGTGAGGGCCTGCATGACCGCCCCGACGACGGCCAGCCCCGCCCCCACCGCGGCGGCGGCGACGACCCGCGGGGCCCGCCCCTGCCAGATGATCGCGTCCTGGATCGTGGTCAGCGGATCGGCCGGGCACGCCGCCCCGGCCCCCGCCCCAGCAGCGGTGCACGCGTGGTGCCACGCGGAGGTCCACACCTGCGCCACGCCGATGTCCGCCTGGCCGAGCGTGAGGGCCCAGCCGGCCGTGGCCGCGAGCACCACCAGGAGCGCGAGGAGGACGACGGTGAGCGGGGTGCGCCGTCGTCGGGCTGCCGGGGTGGGCCGGGTGGCCGCGCGCTGTCCTGCCGCGGCGGTGGGCGGGGCCGGCGCGCCACGCGGCTCCACCGCGCGGCCGGGCCGCTCCCTCGTGGTCATCCACCCGCCTCGAGCGCGGCCAGCTGCCCGGCGAGGTCCACGACGGCGCCGACGTTGCGCACGCCCGCCTCGGTGGCCGGGAACGGCACCGTGAGGTACCGGCCCTGCCGCACCGCGGGCAGCATCGCGGTGACCGGGTTCGCCTCCAGCAGCGCGATCTTGTGCTCCGCGGTGTTCCAGGCCGCGTCGACGAGCACGATGACGTCCGGCGCACGGTCGGCGACGGCCTCCCAGCCGAGCGACGTCCACGTGTCGGTCACGTCGGCGGCGACGTTGGTCAGGCCCACGGCGTCCATGATCATCTGCGGCGTCCCGGCGCCCGCGCCGACGTAGGGCGTGTCCTCGCCGGAGGAATACCACAGGGCGCTGAGACCGGCCGTGGACGGTTCGACGGCATCGAGGGCGGCGCGCTGCTCGCCGATCAGGTCGGCCGCGGCGTCCGGGTCGCCGAGCACGGCGCCCATGTCGGTGATCTCGGCGAAGACGTCCTCGAACGTCAGCCGGGTCGGCTTGTACTCGGGCGCCTTGCACGCGGCGGGGGAGATGTACGTGGCGATGCCCAGCCCCTCGTACATGCCGCGTTCGCCGGCGCCGTCCGCGGAGAGGTTGGACTCCCAGCCGGCGTAGACGAGGTCGGGCTCGAGATCGAGGACGGCCTCGGGGGCGGGGTTCTGCTCGGCCAGGACGGGGACCTCGGCAGCCGCACCGGCGAGCGCGTCGGGCACGGGCCCGTCCGCGAAGGCGGTGCCCACCAGCCGGTCGCCCGCCCCGAGGGCGAGCACCATCTCGGTGGCGGAGGACTTGATCGTCACGATGCGCTGCGGCGGCGCCTCGAGCGTGGTCCGAGTGCCGCACGTGGTGACGGTCAGCGGGAAGCCCGCGGCGGCGTCGGGAGCGCCGGCCTCGGACGTCGCGGTGCCCGGCGAGCCGGGTGTCGCGGCGCCGGTGGGTGCGGCGGGCTCGGTACCGCCCGAGGGTGAGCACGCCGCGAGCAGCGCGGCGGCGAGGAGGGAGGCGGCGAGGGACAGGCTGGGACGGTGGGCCACAGGCGTGCACTTCCGAGAGGCGGGGCCCGGTGCTGCGCGGTCACCGTGCCGCGCGCCGGGCGGGAGCGGACCGCCAGGGCCCAGGTCCAGGCCCGCACTCCGGATCAGTGCCGACCCGGGGTCCGGCACCCATCGTACGTCCGCACCCCCATACCAGGCACGCCCCTTGTTCCGGGGTCGTAGCCGCCACTGCACCGGCAAGACCTCGCGCAGTCCGGTGATCTCCCCACGCAGCCGCACCAACTCGGCGGCGCGCTGTCACTATCGTCGTCGATCGCCGAGGAGCCGCGCCACCACCTCACGCATCGGCGGCACCAGGATGCCCCTGGTCGCCATCCGTCTCCGGGTCGCCCGTCGAGCCACCAGGAGTCCAAGGAGTCCGACGCCCCACAGCGCACCCTGCACCACCCCCAGCGCGAGCCGGAAATCGTCGAGCCCGTACTCACCCCGGCCGTTGAAGATGTCGAGCGCAACGCCGATCAGGAGGATGGCACCGAGGGACGAGACCGTGCCGCCGACGTTCACGATTCCCGTGGCCGTGCTGAGACCGTGCCTGGGAACGTACGTCCGGACGAAGTCGAAGCCCACCGAAGCCATGTTCGACGATGCGGCGAGAACGACGACCAGGACGACGAGAACCCACGGAGCACGCGGCGTGGAGGGGATGAGGATCGTGGCCCAGACCACGACGACGGTGACCATGGTTCCGAGGATCAGCCAGGACCGACGCAGGGGATGGCGAGCGACGAGGACTCCGACGATCGGTCCGGTCACCAGTCCCGCGACGGCCGTGACCGCCAGGAGCGCGCTCGCCGTGCGCGGGCTCAGTCCTTGCCCGAGCGTCATGAACGGGACTCCCCACAGCAGGAGGAAGGTGTTGGACGGGAAGAGGCTCACGAAGTGAGTGAAGAAGCCAAGCCATGAGGGTTATTCAGAACTACGGACCGGGCTGCGTCACTGCAGGTCAGCGGTCCAGATCGACCGCGGACGTGGAGTTTTGAATAACCCTCCATGTCCCGGGCGCGCGCAGCACGGCGCCGAGCGGCATCGGCCGCTGCCTGTTCCTCGACGCTCCGGCGGCGGGGGCCTGCGACGAGCCACGCCGTGGTGGAGCGTGCCCGTCCGGGCCGATGCGCTGAGCGGGACGGTCGCGGACGACCGCGGCTGCGAGGATCGTCACGAGGACGCCGAGGCCACCGAGTGCCGCGAAGGCGGGTTCCCACCCGAACTCCACGAGGACGGCCATGAAGGGGACTGCAGAGACCACCTGGCCCAGCGCGCCGATGATCGTCGCCAGCTGCGTCAAGAGCGGAGCCTTGCGTGGCGCGAACCACGACGGGATGAGCCGCAGGACGGAGACGAAGGTTGCCGCGTCGCCGAGCCCGACGAGCACCCGCGCCGCGAGCGCGAGCGGTAGGTCGTCCGCGACTGCGAGCATCCCCTGGCCGATCGACAGCAGGGCGGCCCCTGCGGTGAGGATCCAGCGACTTCCGATCCGATCCAGGAGGACACCGATCGGCACCTGCGCGAGCGCATACACCCCCAGTTGGATCACCACGAACAGCGAGAGCACTGAGGCGCTCAGGTCGAACCGGTCGATGGCTTGGGGACCTGCCACACCGAACGCCGTGCGGGCGGCGATCGCGAGGACGTACACGGCGAGGCCCGAACCCCACACCAGTACGGCGGTTCTGGTTGTCCGAATGGGAGCGGGAGTCACGCGAGCATTGTGGACCAGGAACAAGGTTGTGACCGTTACGTTCCAGTCCGTGGAATAATTGCTCGGGTGAGGCAGAAGAGACTCCCGAGCCCGGGAACGATGCGGAAGGCGACGAACATGAGCAACGGCACTGGCGTCCAGTCAGTCGAGCGCACGATCGACCTGCTCGAGGCGATGACCGACCTCGGCGGTGACGTCACCCTGACCCAGCTGGCCACCGAATCAGGTCTGCCGATGCCCACGATCCACCGGCTCATGCAGACGCTCGTAGCACGCGGATACGCACGTCAGGCGCCGTCTCGCCGCTACGCCCTCGGACCGAAGCTGATCAGGCTCGGCGAGAGCGCCGGCCGACACCTCGGGGTCGGGGCCCGGCCGTACCTCGACCAGGCAGCCCGCGATCTGGGGGAGACGGTCAACATGGCGATGATCGACCGAGACATGGCCGTCTATGTCGCGCAGGCATCGTCGTCCTACTCGATGCGGATGTTCACCGAGGTCGGCCGCCGGGTGTTCTGCCACTCGACCGGCGTCGGCAAGGCGGTTCTCGCGCAGCTTCCCGAATCGACCGTTGGTGAGATCGTGGCGCGCGTCGGCATGCCCACCGCGACCGACGCCACCATCACGGAGCTCCCCGCTCTGCTCACCGAGCTCGAGAAGGTCAGGGCGCAGGGATACGCCGTCGACGACGGCGAGCAGGAGATCGGAGTGCGCTGCTTCGCCGTGTCCGTACCAGGAGCGCCCACCCCGTCGGCCGTCTCGGTCTCCGGTCCCGCGATCCGGGTGACGTACGAGTTCGGCGAGCGAGCCCTCCCCGTTCTCCGCGAGCTCGCCGACCGGATCGCCGCCGAGCTGCTGACCGTCCGATAAGCCTGCACGCCCTCCACTGGACTGCCACGGTAATCTCGGACAGTGGGCCCTCTTAACTGACGTTCCGCACATTTCGCGCGGGTTATCTCGTTGATTTCGCCGGCTGCGTGTAGGCGCTGTGCTGCAGGCCGAGGAGGTCGAGGACCTGCTGTTGCTGGGCGGTGAGCTCGGGCTCGAAGGTCTGCACGTGGGTGCCGTCGCAGTGGAGTTGGTGGCGGGAGACGGTGGCGAAGATCTCCAGGATCCGCTCGGCTGATGGCGTCTTGCAGTCGCGGAACTCGGGGTAGAGCGCGATGTTGTCCAGGGCTGCTTGGGCCATGCCGGTGCGGACTTCGCGTTCGATGAGGGCGCAGATGAGCAGCGCCAGGAACTGGCAGCAGAACAGGGCCTCGATCCGGGCCGGGTTGTGGAGCAGCACGGGCGCGGCGTCTTGGACGCTCTTGAGCAGGTGGTGGCGCCGTTCCAGGTTCGGCTGGTAGCGGTAGGCGCCGAGGATCTGGGCGTCGGTGAGGTCGCGGTCGTTGCTGATCAGCGGGAAGCAGCCGTCGCTGGCGGCGTCGTAGGCGACCTGGTCCAGCTTGATGTCAGCGTGGACGGTGAATCCGCTGGTGAGGATCTCCCGGTAGTTCGTCGCAGCTCCGGGCCGGCCGGCGCGTGCCTGCTTGTAGGTCTTGGTGATGGTCTCGGTGACGGTGAACGTGACCCACCGCTCGGCGTGGGCGCCGGTGACCGCGCTGGTCGCGGCCGCCTCGACCGCGACCCGGGTCTTGAACCGGCTCCGCGGGCCTGCGAGCTTGCCGGCCAGGGCCTCCAGGGCCGCGACCCCGGCCTCGAGGCGGGCCTGCCGGCTGGCGGCGTCCCGGCTGGCCTTGGCGGTGGAGTGCACCCAGGTGATTCGGTAGCCCTCCGCTGAGGGCAGCGGTGCAGGGGTGGTGGAGTAGACCTCGTCGCGATCACCGAGGCGCCCTCCTGGTCGGCGGGCCGCTTCGGTCCAGACCGGGGTGTGGGTCTGCAGGTGTTCGCGGAACGCGCCGTCCTCGGCCCGGGACCGGGGCAGCACCGTCACGAACCGACCACCGTTGCCGGTGATGTGGCCCATCGCGGCGCGCGAGCACAGCTTGGAGTCCGCGACGTAGAGGAAGTCGGTGCGCCCCAGCAGCCCGACGAGGCCGTCCCAGGTCGGGACGTGGGTCGGGTCGTCGCTGGTGTTGCCGTCGGCGAGCCGGTAGGCGATCGGGACCGCACCGTCGGCTGAGACCGTCAGGATCCAGAGCAGCTGCTTGAGGTCGGGGCGGTGGTCCTTGGAGTGCCCGAACGTGATCACCGGGGTGGGCTTGCCGCCGCGCTCGGTGCCGACCGCCCCGGCGTAGGCGCCGTGCACCGAGACCGACGTGGAGTCGTTGTGCAGCTGGTCAGTGGCGATGTTGAACTCCTTGATCGCCCGGAGCATCACCGCGGTCAGCAGACTGGCCCGGTCGGCGTCGAACAGCGTTTCCAGGGCCCGCCCGACGCGGTCGTCGTTGAGCACCTCAAGGTCGCCGGTGCGCAGCCCGAGCAGGCCCGGGTCGTGGCGCCCGGCCCACTCGCCCAGGCCGTAGAGCGGTTCCCGGCCCAGCACCAGGTTCGTGATCACCAGCCGGATCGCGATCGCCGGCGCGAGCTTGAGGCGGGCGTCCTCGGCGGGCAGCGCGCCGGCGAGCAGGCCTGGTAGCCCGAGCCGGTCGAGCATCAGGTTCACGATCGGCAACCCACCGAGGGTGGCCGAGACCAACTCGAACTCGTTGCCGTCATCAGGTCGATCGCTCATCACGACACCCCCCGGGGTTGGGCTTGCGTTCAGTACAACCCACGCTATCCTTCGGTTGGCAACCGAAGGGCACGACACGCGGTGGGAGAACTCGAGATGTCGAAGAAACCATTACCGGCTCTTCATAATTGAGGGTGTAGTCGGGGTCTGAACCTGGATCCGCCGAAGTGGTTTGGGCTGGCGGCGGGTCGTGAGAGACGAGTGCCCTTCTGACCTGGGACGATGGGAGTTGTTAACGCTTCCAAGTCACCAAGTAGAAGGA
>NZ_JBTSDU010000136.1:0-8017 GCF_054605595.1 Georgenia sp.
CCCGACACCGCGCGGGGAGGAGCCGGGCCGGCGAGCCTCCAGCGCCCGCGGCAGCGCGCACCCGGCCGCCCCCAGGTGCAGCGCGCGCACCGGCCCGGCCGGCCGGACGGCGTCGAGCATCACCACCATCTGCTGCATGTACTCGAACTCGAGGTGCGCCGGGTCCGAGAGGTCGAGGAACGAGGACTCGGTCCCGTCGAGCAGCAGCGTGACCCGGTGCGGCGCGCCCGGCTCCCGGCGCACGCTCGCCGTCCCCAGCGAGGTGGCGACCTCCTCGGTCGGCAGCGTGGGAACGGCCCTGCCCCGGCGGGGCGGTGCTCCCCGACGGCGGGCGGTCATGGTGGCCAGGCTAACGTGGCCACCATGAGCCGCGGCCCCCGCAGCGCGGACGCCCGCCGATCGTGGGGCGAGAACGACACCGGCTGCACGATCCTCCACGTCGACATGGACGCGTTCTTCGCCGCCGTCGAGCTGCTTGACCACCCGGAGCTGCGCGGGCTGCCCGTGATCGTCGGCGGGCAGCACCGGGGGGTCGTGAGCGCAGCGAGCTACGAGGCCCGTGCGTTCGGCGTCCACTCCGCGATGCCCATGGCCCGGGCCCGGCTGCTGTGCCCGCAGGCGGTGGTCCTGCCCGGGCGGCACGACCGCTACGCCGAGCTCTCCAAGCAGGTCATGACCGTACTCGGCGAGGTCACCCCGGTCCTGGAACAGGTGAGCATCGACGAGGCGTTCCTCGACGTCTCCGGTGCGTTGCGGCGCATGGGCCCGCCGCTGGGCATCGGCCGGTGGATCCGCCGCCACGTCCGGGACCGGACGGGCCTGCCCGCCTCGGTCGGGCTCGCCACGACCAAGCACGTCGCCAAGCTCGCGTCGACCCACGCCAAGCCCGACGGCCTGCTCCTCGTCCCGGCCGACGCCACCGTGGCGTTCCTGCACTCGCTCCCGGCCGGCGCGCTGTGGGGTGTCGGCGCCCGGACGGCCGAGGTGCTGGAACGCTACGGGCTCGACACCGTCGCGCAGATCGCCGCCACCCCGCTCGCCCAGCTCCACCGCCTGCTCGGCATCGCTGCCGGCCAGCGCCTGCACGAGCTCGCCTGGGGCATCGACCCCCGCCCCGTCGCACCGGGCCGGCTGGAGAAGTCCGTCGGTACGGAGACCACGTTCGCCGAGGACGTCACCGACCGCGACGTGCTCGGCCGCGTCCTCCTCGACCAGTCGCACCAGTGCGCGGCCCGGCTGCGCCGTGACGGCGTGCTCGCCGCGACGGTGGCCATCAAGGTCCGGATGGCCGACTTCCGCACGCTCACCCGCTCGCGGACCCTGCCCGCGCCGACGGACCTGGGCGCCGACATCGTCGCGGCCGCGCGCGACCTGCTCGCCGCGGTGGAGATCCCGCCGGCGGGCGTGCGGCTCCTCGGGGTGCGCACCGAACGGCTGTCGCCTGCTTCGGGCGGCGTGCAGCCGACGCTGGACGACAGCCCTCGACGTGCCGACGTCGAGCGGGCGATGGACGATGTCCGGAGCAGATTCGGTTCGAAGGTGCTCGGTCCAGCGTCGTTGCTCACAGTCCGGGGCGACACCGCTTCCCCGGGCGGCCCCAGCGACCTATCCTGATAGCAGTACCGTCGACGACGCGACGGAAGGCCGGGAATTGGAGGTTCACATGCCTCTCTCCGAATACGAGCAGCGGATGCTCCAGGAGATGGAGCAGCAGCTGCGGTCGGACGACCCGAGGTTGGCGAGCACGCTCGCGGACAAGGCGCGGCCCGACGTGCGACGACTGAGCGTCGGTGTGCTGCTCCTGCTCGCCGGCCTCGGTGGCCTGGTCGGCGGTGTCGCCGCCGGGCAGATGTGGCTCGGGGTGCTCGGCTTCCTCGCCATGCTTGCGGGCGTCATGGTGGCGATCTCGCGTCCCCGTGGTTCGGGGAAGGTGCGCGCGGGCGGACGTCCCACCCCGGAGCCCGGCCGTCCCGCCGGGGGCGCCGGCTTCATGCAGCGGCAGGAGCAGCGCTGGGACCGGCGTAACGAGGAGCGCGGGCACTGACGCCACACGATCCGTAGCTGCCCGTGGCCATCGGCCACGGGCAGCTCTTCTTTCTGTGGCGGCGCCGACCCACCTCCCGCCGCCGACACCCGCCACCTCCCGCCACCGACACCCTCCACTTCCCACCACCGTCGCGACCACCTCGCCGCCGCGGTGATCGCGACGGCGTCCAGCATGCCCGGAATCGGGTGAGAACGGCCGATCCGCCCTGGACGAAACCAGCCCCCGGCACCGACCCGGTCGGGCCACCCGCCCGTCGACCGAAGGGGGTGGTGTTTCCCCTCCACCTCCCGTCACCGTTGTGACCTGCACCTTCACGCCTCTTGAGGGCAGTATCGGGACTTTCACCGTTGACGGGGGAGGGAAGTGGAGTAATGTGGGGCCAGCGGGAGTCGACTGGGGTGTGGGAGAGGTGGTGGCCGGATGTTCCTGGGGACCTACGAGCCTCGCCTCGACGACAAGGGCCGACTCATCCTTCCGGCGAAGTTCCGCGAGCAGTTCGCCACCGGGATCGTCCTCACCCGGGGACAGGAGCGCTGCCTCTACGCGTTCCCCGTGCGCGAGTTCGAGGAGATGCACACGCGTCTGCGCCAGGCGCCGGTCACCAGCAAGGTGGCCCGCGACTACCTACGCGTCTTCCTCTCCGGCGCCACGGACGACGTCCCCGACAAGCAGGGCCGCATCACCGTCCCGGCCGGCCTGCGCAGCTACGCCGGGCTCGAGCGCGACCTCGCCGTCATCGGCGCGGGCACCCGGATCGAGATCTGGGACGCGCCGGCGTGGGAGACGTACCTCAGGGAGCAGGAGGCGGTCTTCGCCGACACCGCGGAGGAGGTGGTCCCGGGCCTCTTCTGACGCCTCCGCACTGCGAGGTCTCTCACCGCGACTCTGGCGCACTTCCCCGGTGCCAGAGCGGGCGGGGGGAGTCCTGGTCGGGCGGGGTCGCCACCCGCTCACCACGTCCACCACGTCCACCACGAGTCCCACCCGACGTCCCGCCGGAGCACCGGCACCGTCACGCCCCGCAGGAGAGCCGATGAGCCAGGCAGACGCAGCAGCGCTGCACGTGCCCGTGCTCGCCGAACGCTGTTTCGAGCTCCTCGGTCCCGCGATCGGGGCGCCCGGCGCCGTCCTCATCGACGCCACCCTCGGCATGGGGGGGCACAGCGAGTTCGCGCTCCGCCGCTTCCCCGGCCTGACGGTGGTCGGTATCGACCGTGACCCGCAGGCGATCGAGCTGGCCACCGCCCGCCTCACCCCGTTCGCGGACCGCTTCGTCGCCGTGCGCACCACCTACGACCACATCGACGACGTCGCCGCCGAGCACGGCACCGACGGCACCGTCCACGGTGTCCTGATGGACCTGGGGGTCTCCTCCCTCCAGCTCGACGACGCCGCGCGCGGCTTCGCCTACGCGCGGGACGCCCCGCTGGACATGCGGATGGACCCCACCTCGGGGACGTCCGCCGCCGAGCTCCTGGCCGAGGCCGACGAGGCCGAGCTGCGCCGCATCCTGCGCGTGTACGGCGAGGAGAAGTTCGCCGGACGCATCGCCGCGGCCATCGTGCGGCGCCGCGCCACCGCTCCGCTGGCCCGCACCGGTGAGCTCGTCGAGATCGTCCGGGAGAACATCCCCGCCGCCGCCCGTCGCACCGGCGGCAACCCCGCCAAGCGCACGTTCCAGGCGCTGCGCATCGCCGTCAACGCTGAGCTCGAGGCGCTCGAACGGGCGCTGCCCCGCGCCGTCGGCGCCCTCGCCGTGGGCGGGCGCATCGTCGTGGAGTCCTACCAGTCGCTCGAGGACCGACTCGTCAAGACCGAGCTGACCCGCGGCGCCACCTCCTCGGCCCCGCCGGACATGCCGGTCGAGCCCGAGACGCACAAGCCGTACCTGCGCCTGCTGACCAGGGGCGCCGAGGAGGCCGACGTCGCGGAGATCGAGCGCAACTCCCGCGCGAGGTCCGTCCGGCTCCGCGCCGCCGAGCGACTGCGACCCACCCCCGACCACCTGGCCATCCCGCCCGCACCCCGTTCGAGAAGGAGCCACGCCGCATGAGTGCCGTGCCCGTCCGTGCTCCGCGAACCACCGCACCACGTACTGCAGCCGCGCGCGCCACCTCCTGGCGTCCGCGCCTGTCCGTGGTGCCGAGCCCGCACCCCTCCCGCAGCTTCGTGCCGTTCCTCGTGCTGTGCGTCGCGGTCCTCACCGCCGCCCTGCTCGGCGCGCTCGTGCTCAACACGCAGATGGCGGCCACCGCCTACGAGATCCACGACCGGCAGGTCGAGCTCAACCGGCTCGACGAGGCCGAGGCGTCCCTGCGCGCCCAGGTGGAGATCGCCGGATCCCCGGCGACCCTGCAGCGCACGGCCGAAGATCTCGGCATGGTGCCCGCCGAGGGCATCCGCTTCATCCAGCTCTCCGACGGCGCCATCCTCGGGAGCCAGCCGTGAACACGGCCGTGGACCACCGGCTACGCCGCCAGGCGGCGCTCGTCGGCCTGCTCACGCTGCTCCTGGTCTTCTCCGGCCGTCTCGTGTACGTCCAGGCGGTGCAGGGCCCCTCGCTCGCCGACGCCGCCCGCGACGACCGCACCCGCACCTCGATCATCCGCGCCCCCCGCGGCGACATCCTCGACGCCGACGGGGAGATCCTCGCCACCTCCGTCGAGCGGTACAACATCGGTGTCAACCAGCGCCTCATCCCGCGGTACGTGCGCAAGGACGCCGAGACCGGCACGGTGCTCGCCACCGGCGCCGTCGCGGCCGCCGAGGTCCTGGCCCCCCTGCTCGAGCGGGACAAGGCCGAGCTCGGCGCGCAGCTCGTCGGCGACTCGACCTTCTCCTACCTCGCCAAGGGCCTGACACCGCAGCAGTGGCGCGACATCGCCGACCTCCGCATCCCCGGCATCGAGCCCGAGGAGACGACGGAGCGCATCTACCCCAACGACACCACCGCGGGCAACATCGTCGGCTACGTCGGCGGCGATGTCGACGGCGACGGCGACAAGGACGGCCTCGCCGGCCTGGAGTACACGTACGAGGAGGAGCTCACCGGGACGAACGGCAGCCTCACCGTCGAGATCGGCGGCACCGGCCAGGTCATCCCGACGGGCCTACGCGAGGAGGTCCCCGCCGAGCCCGGCAAGGCGGTGCACACCACCATCGACCGCGACCTCCAGCACTTCGCCCAGGGCAGCATCGACGAGGCCGTGGCCAGGTGGGGTGCCCAGTGGGGTGCCGTCGTCGTGGAGGAGATCGGCACCGGACGCGTCCTCACCATCGCCGACTCGGCCACGGTGGACCCCGGCAACTACCAGGACTGGGCAGCGAAGAACCGTGGCTCGCGTGCGATCCAGGCGCCGTACGAGCCGGGCTCCACCGGCAAGCTGCCCACGTTCGCCGCCGCCCTCGAGGAGGGCGTGGTCGACACCGGCACCGTCTTCACCGTCCCCGACCAGATCACGATGCCGAACGGGCAGACCTTCAGCGACAACGACCCGCACGAGACCAGGACGCTGACCACCACCGGCGTCCTCGCCACCTCGTCAAACACCGGCACCGTGCAGATCGGCGACCGGCTCTCCGACGACGTGCGCTACGGCTACCTGCGCGCGTTCGGCTTCGGCGAGCGGACCGGTATCGAGCTGCCCGGCGAGACCGCCGGCGTCCTGCGCACCCCCGAGGAGTGGGACGCCCGCACCAAGTACACGACCATGTTCGGCCAGGGCATGAGCGTGAGCCTGCTGCAGAACACCTCCATGGTCGCCACCATCGGCAACGGCGGCGTGCGGCTGGACCCCCACGTCGTCGACGGGCTCAGCGACGCCGACGGCCAGTTCGAGCCGACCGTGGTCGGCCCGGGCGAGCGGGTCTTCGGCCAGGAGACGGCCGACGAGATCGTCGCGATGATGGAGTCGGTGACCGCCAAGGGCGGCACCGGCGTCCTCGGCCGCGTCGACGGCTACCGCGTGGCGGCCAAGACCGGCACCGCCCAGATCTCCGACGGCGGGGGCGGGCTGAGCTCGCGCCTCGGCTCCTACGTCGGCCTCGCCCCGGCCGAGAACCCGCGCGTGGCCGTCGGTGTGGTGCTGTACAAGCCCGCCGGCATGTCCTACGGCGGCATCATCGCGGCCCCCGTCTTCAGCGCGGTGACCGGCTTCGCGCTGCGCCACCTCGGGGTGCCGCCGTCGACGACGCCGGCCCCGGACCTGCCGCGCGAGGCAGGGTGAGCCCCGGCGCGTCGGGTGGCCCCGCCCGGCCGGGTGGGAACAATGGAGCGGTGACCGCACCGTCCGACGATCTGCCCCGGCCCACCGCGCCCCGACCCCACCCGCTGGGCGGGCTGGCCGCCACGTTCGCCCTCGACCCCGCCCCTGCCACGGCACCGGGATGGGCGGACGTCGAGGTGCGCGGTGTCGTCGCCGACAACCGACAGGTCCGCGGTGGCGAGCTGTTCGTGGCCCAGCCGGGCGATCATGTGCACGGGGCCCGCTTCGTGCCCGCCGCCGTCGCGGCCGGTGCCGCCGCCGTGCTCACCGATCCCGCCGGCGTGGCGCTGCTGGTACCCCCGTATCCCGTCCCGGTGCTCGTCACCGGGCACGTCCCCGCCGTCATGGCGTCCCTGGCGGCCGAGCTCTACGGCCACCCGGGCCGGCGCCTGCGCTCCTTCGCCGTCACCGGAACCAACGGCAAGACCACCACGGCGTTCCTGGTCGACCACGCCCTGCGCGCCCTGGGACGTACCACGGGCCTGCTCGGCACGGTCGCGGTCCGGGTGGCGGGCGCCGAGGTCCCCGCCGCGCTCACCACCCCCCAGCCCGCCGAGCTGCAGGCGCTGCTGGCCGTCATGGTCGAGACCGGCGTCGACGACCTCGTCATGGAGGTCTCCTCGCACGCCCTCGCCCAGGGTCGGGTGGACGCCCTGGTCTACGACGTCGCCGGATTCACCAACCTCACCCAGGACCACCTCGACTACCACGGGGACCTGGAGACCTATTTCCGGGTCAAGGCCGACCTGTTCACCCCGGGCCGCTCCCGCCGCGGCGTCGTCCTCGTCGACGGTCCGTGGGGCCGGCGCCTGGTCGAGGAGCGCGACGGGCTCGTCGCTCTCGCCGTCCACGACACCGCGGTACCCGCCGACTGGCGCGTGCGCGCCGTCACCCCGGGCTCGGCGGGCACCGCGTTCACGCTGGCGCACCGCGACGGCCGGACCCTCACCACGTCGACGGCGCTGCCCGGCGCGTTCAACCTCGCCAACGCCGCACTGGCGGCGGCGATGGTGCTCGAGTCCGGCGTCGCCGCCGCCGCCCTCGAGGCCGCCCTCGCCGCAGCGGGGGGCCTGAGCCCGGCCGTGCCCGGCCGCATGGAGCAGCTCGCCGACCGCCCGCGCGTCGTGGTCGACTTCGCGCACAACCCCGACGCGCTCGAGCAGGCGCTGGCCGCGCTGCGCCCCACCACCTCGGGCCGGCTCGCCGTCGTCTTCGGCGCCACGGGGGAGCGGGACCGGGGCAAGCGGCCCCTGATGGGGCGCGTCGCCGCCACGGGGGCGGACCTCGTCGTGGTGACCGACGACGACCCCCACGACGAGCCGGCCGCCCGGATCCGGGCCGAGGTCCTCGCCGGCGCCACCGGTGTGCCGGGCACCACGGTGCGTGAGGTGGACGGGCGTGCGGGGGCGATCCGTACCGTGGTCCTGGCGGCCGCGGACGAGGACACCGTGCTCGTCGCCGGCCGTGGACACGAGACCGTGCAGGAGATCGCCGGGGTGCCGCACCACCTGGACGACCGGGAGGAGGTGCGTGCCGCTCTCGCGCTGCGCACCCAGGGAGCGACCCGATGAAGATCACCCTCGACGACGTCGCCGCCGTCACCGGCGGACGGCGGGCCGACCACCGCGGCGCCCAGCAGCACGCCGTCGACGGGCCCGTCGTCACCGACTCGCACGACGTCGTCCCGGGCGCCCTGTTCGTCGCC
>NZ_JBTSDU010000137.1:0-7995 GCF_054605595.1 Georgenia sp.
CTGCCGACAGCGGCGCTCGGCCGGCCGCCCGATGGCCTGACCGTCCCCTCGGACCGCCCGCGGGCCCGGCCCCTCCCGGGGGGCCGGGCCCGCGGAGTTCCGGTCGAGGTCAGCGGTGCGCCGATCGGGGCACGGCGTGCCGCGAGCCCGGCGACGGCGTGCCCCGACGACGTCGCGGACGCCGACGAGGTCGAGGTTCTCGGGGGCGCCGTACCGGACCGGGCCGGCGGTGGCGTGCCACGGACCCGACGGCGGCGTGCGGTGCGGCCGCCGTCGTCTCAGTTGCTCTCGGGGAAACCGGGGTCGACCTCGACGACGTCGACGATCGCGCCGATCTGGGTCACCTCCAGCAGGAAGCGGACGACGTCGGGCGGCTGGATCAGCGTCAGCCTGCTCGCGGTGTGGTGGGCGAGCCGCGCCAGCATGCTCACGCCCGAGGAGTCCATGAAGGTCACGTGTCGGGCATCCACCTCGACGGGGTTCCCGATCCGCTCCGTCTCCGTGATCGCCTCGGTGAGATCGGGGCTCAGCGCGACGTCGATCTCGCCCGAGAGCACCAGCCGGGTCCGGCTCGGTGACACCATCATGTGCACCGAACCGAGCTCTCCCGCGCCCGTCGGCGTCGGTGCGGAGTCGTGCACCGCGCCGTCCACGGCGGCCCCTCCCCATGTCACGTCCGACAACAGTCCTCCTCTGCGCGCGTGCGGAATCCCTCCCGCGCCTAGCATCGTGACGAACGCTAGACGATCGGAGGCCTCGATGGGCGGTACCAGTCGCAACGATGGTGCCGGGCGCAACGATGGTGCCTGTCGCATCGATTGTGCCGACGCGGTCCTTCAGAGCCTGCCCGACGCCGTCGCCGTGCTCACCCCGGGTCCCGACCGGGCGTGGGAGCTCGTCACCGCCAACGCGGCCATGCGGGAGCTCCTGGGCCTCCACCAGGCGCTCGACGCGCGACCGGGCCGGGTGGCCGAGCGTGGTGGCCCCGAGCTGGACGCCGACAGCCGCCGATCCATCAGGCACGCCCTGGCGCGCGACGAGCCGGCCACCATCGTCGTCCAGGCCCGGCGCGGGGACGGCGTCCCGTTCTGGGCACAGCTCGACCTCGTCCCGCTCGACGTCCCCGCCGGTGACGCGCCCCTGTGGTCTGTGGTCGCGCGAGACATCTCCGACCAGATCGAACGGGCCTCCCTCGAGCGTGTCCAGCGCGAGGTGGAGCGCCGCGCCCGGCTCGGGCTGACGATCGTCTCGCGCACCTCGGACCTGCTCCAGGAGGGCGAGCCGAGCGAGGTGCTCCGCGCCATCGCCGATCTCCTCTCCCGCCGGGCCGTCGCCTGGGCGGGCTTCGTCGTCGAGGACCGGAACCTGCGCGAGGTGGACGGCATCGACCCGCTGCCCCGCCGCCCGCCTGCTCAGCGGCCGCCGGGGGCCGACGAGGTCGAACGGCTCCTGGGCGGCGTGACCATGTACACCGTCCACCTCGACGCCCCCGCGACACCCGGCTCCGCGACCGCCGAGGTCCTCGCGATCGTCGAGCCGCACCGGGCCCGGCACCCCGACGCCGACCGTGAGGTGCTCGTCCTGCCCGTGCTGGGGCGCGTGCGCACCCTCGGCCTCCTCGTCGTGCTGTCCTACGTCGAGGAGGTGTTGCCCGACGGCGAGCCGTCCGCCACGATCCGTCCCCGGGACGAGCTCGTCACCATGTTGGAGCTGGTCGCGCGGCGGGTGGGCATGGCGATGGACAACGCACGGCTCTACGCGAGCGAGCACCAGCTGGCCGAGGCCCTTCAGCGGGCGATGCTGCCCGAGCAGGCCGAGGTGGTAGGGCTCGACGTGTGGACGTACTACGCCCCGAGCGCCTCGCACGCCCAGGTCGGCGGGGACTGGTACGACGTCGTCAACCTGCGCGACGAGACGGTCGCCGTCGTCATCGGGGACGTGGTGGGCCACGACGTCGAGGCGGCCGCGACGATGGGGCAGCTGCGCTCCGTGGTGCGAGCCTTCGCCGTCGAGCTGGTCGACCCGGGCATCGTGCTGGGCCGGGTGGACGACCTGGTCGACACCATGCGCATGCCCCGCAGCGCGTCGCTGGTGTACGCGACCCTGACGCCGCGCCACGGCGTCTGGGACCTGACCTACTCCCGGGCCGGCCACCTGCCGCCCCTCCAGGTCCGCGGTGGTGTCGTGACCGTGCTCGACGGCGGCGCGGGCACCCTGATGGGGTACGGCAACGGGAGGCGCACCACGGCGACCACCGAGGTGCTCCCTGGCGACGTGCTCGTGCTGTACACCGATGGCCTCATCGAGCGCCGCGACCGCGCCATGCGCGAGGGCCTCGAGGCACTCATCGAGCTCTGCGGCACCGTCTGCGCGCCCGACGCCGCGGGCGTGGGCGAGGAGCTCCTCGCGCTGGCCGACGCCCCCGAGGACGACGTCGCGCTCGTCGTCATCCGGGTGCCCGGCGCGCCCGACGGCCCCGTCGGGTCGAGCACCCGCCGACGGCGCTGGCAGCTGCCGCCGGAAGCCTCCTCGATCGGCCGGGCGCGGCACGCGGTCCGCAGCGCCGCGCGGGCCTGGGGGATCGAGGACGCGGGGCCGGCGGAGCTCGTGGTCTCCGAGCTGATGTCCAACGCCGTCGTGCACGGCCGGGGGCGCATCGGGCTGCAGCTGCACGACACCGGGGACGGGCTGCGCATCGAGGTCTTCGACGCCAACCCCGGCCCGCCCATCACCCGCGAGGCCGACCCTCGTCGGGTCGGCGGGTTCGGCATGCACATCGTGGACCGCCTCGCCGACTGGGGCTGGCGGCCGACCCCGACCGGGAAGGTGGTGTGGGCGCGCCTGCGCGCGGCGCACCTCGATGTGCGGCCGCCGGGCGCCGCCGAGGAGTGAGACGCCCCGCTCCGCCGGGCGGCGCACCGCAGATCTCCGGGACGAACCGGTCGCACTCGTGCCGCCCGCACCGCCGTACGGTGCCGCCGAGCCGGTGCATCAGCAGCACCGTGCTGCCGATCCGGTGGGCGAGGCGGCGGTCGCCGGTGCGCGCGCCCGGCCACGAACCTCGTGCACCCCGGGCGGCCCCGCGTCCGCGATGACGATAAACTCCCGGGGGCGCCGTTCGGCGTCCTAGGGGCGGCGAGAGGACCGAACAAGATGCCAGCCGTGGTGGTCGTCGGGGCGCAGTGGGGCGACGAGGGCAAGGGCAAGGCGACCGATCAGCTCGGTACGCGGGTCGACTACGTCGTGAAGTTCAACGGCGGGAACAACGCCGGCCACACCGTGGTCGTCGGGGAGGAGAAGTACGCGCTGCACCTGCTTCCCTCCGGCATCCTGACCCCGGGCTGCACCCCGGTGATCGGTAACGGTGTCGTCGTCGACCTCGAAGTGCTCTTCCAGGAGATCGATGGGCTGGAGTCACGCGGGGTCGACACCTCCGGCCTGCTGATCTCCGCCGCCGCGCACATCATCCCGTCCTACAACCGGACGCTGGACAAGGTCACCGAGCGGTTCCTCGGCAAGCGTCAGATCGGCACCACCGGCCGCGGTATCGGACCCACCTATGCGGACAAGATGAGCCGGGTGGGTCTGCGCGTCCAGGACCTCTTCGACGAGAGCATCCTGCGCCAGAAGGTCGAGGGCGCGCTGGCGCAGAAGAACCAGCTGCTGGTGAAGGTCTTCAACCGGCGCGCCGTGGACGTCGACGAGGTCACCGAGGAGCTCCTCGCGTACGCCGACCGCGTGCGCCCCATGGTGGTGGACACCTCGCTCGTGCTCAACCAGGCGCTCGACGCCGGCAAGACCCTCGTCTTCGAGGCCGGCCAGGCCACCATGCTCGACGTCGACCACGGCACCTACCCCTTCGTCACGTCGTCCTCGGCCACGGCCGCCGGGGCGTGCACCGGGTCCGGCGTCGGGCCCACGCGCATCGACCGCGTCGTCGGCGTGCTCAAGGCCTACGCGACCCGGGTGGGTGAGGGGCCGTTCCCGACCGAGCTGACCGACGACATGGGCGAACGCCTGCGCAAGGTCGGCGGCGAGTACGGCACCACGACGGGCCGCCCGCGCCGCACCGGCTGGTACGACGCCGTCGTCGCCCGCTACGCCGGCCGGGTCAACGGGCTCACCGACCTGGTGATGACCAAGCTCGACGTCCTCACCGGCCTCGAGAAGATCCCGGTCTGTGTGGCCTACGAGGTCGACGGCGTGCGGTACGACGAGATGCCCGCCGACCAGTCCTCCTTCCACCACGCCCGCCCGGTCTACGAGGAGCTGGACGGCTGGAGCGAGGACATCAGCGGGGCGCGCACCTTCGAGGACCTGCCCGCCGCGGCGCAGCGCTACGTCCGCACGTTGGAGGAGATGAGCGGGACGCGCATGTCCTCGATCGGCGTCGGGCCGGACCGTGAGGCCACCATCGTGCGGTACGACCTGCTGGACTGATCCGCCCGCGGGGCCGGCGCCGACGCGCCGGGTCAGGCCCCGCCGTCGGGGGCATGCTTCTGGAGGAAGTCGAAGAGCTCGGAGTCGTCCACGCCGGGGAACGTGCCGGACGGCAACGGGCTCAGCACGTGCGCGTGCATCTTGGCGCTGGGCCACGACCGGTCGCGCCACCGGGTGGCGAGGTCCGGGTCCGGGCGGCGGCAGCATGCCTCGTCCGGGCAGGTCGACGGCGCGCGCCGGGTCGTCTCCCGCCCACGGAACCACTTGGCATGGGCGAACGGCACCCCGAGGGTGATGGAGAACTCCGAGTCCGTGCTGGTGCCCGTCTGCGTGCTGCACCAGTAGGTGCCGTTGGGGGTGTCGGTGTACTGGTCGAACTCGGTCACGCGGTTGCGGCGGGTGAAGGCCGCCCGCGCTCCCCACCGCCGGCACAGCGGCTGCCCCTCGATGGCGCCCGAGGCGTCCGTGGGCAGCGGCACGCCGTCGTTCTCGTAGCCGCGGTAGAGTGCGCCGTCGTCGGCGGCCCGGATGAAGTGCACCGGGATGCCCAGACGTGCCGTCGCGAGGTTGGTGAACCGCTGCGCCGCCGAGTGGTGCGTGATGCCGAAGGCGTCGCGGAAGTCCTCCATGGCGAGGTCCTTCGCGGCCTTCTTCTGTTCCAGGAACGCCACCGCGGCGAACCGCGGCACCAGGCAGGCCGCGGTGAAATAGGCGATCTGCTGGCGCTGGAAGAGGAAGTCGCCGTAGTTCGCCGGCCGCTCGTGCCCGAACAGGCGGTGCGCCATCGCCTGCAGCGCCAGGGAGCGCAGCCCGTAACCGCCGGGGATGGACGCCGGCGGGAGGTAGATCCGCCCGTTCTCCAGGTCGGTGACGGTGCGGGTGGAGTGCGGCAGGTCGTCGACGTGGATGATGGAGAACCCGAGGCGCTCCGCCATCTGCGCCACCATGTGGTGCGTCAGCGCCCCGCTCGTGTAGTCCACCGCCCGCACGAACTCCTCGGCCATGTCCTCGATCTCGGGCAGGTAGTTGTTCCGCCGCTGCATCTCCAGACGTAGTTCGGTGTTGATCCGTCGGGCCTCCGCGGGCGTCGCGATGGCCGCCCGGGCGCGTCGTGCCAGCTCGCCGTGCAGTGCCACGAGCGACTCCAGGGCATCCATCGGCAGGCGCCGACCCGGGCGGACCGTCGGGACGCCGAGCGCCCCGAAGAAGGAGCTGCGCTGGGCCCGCTCGAGCGCGATCTCGAGCTCGGCGCGCCGGTCCGGCGGCGGTTCGGGGCTCAGCAGTTCCGCGGCCGAGGTCCCCAGCGTCGCCGCGATCGAGGTGAGCAGCGAGAGGCGCGGTTCGCGGTGGCCGTTCTCCACGAGGGAGAGCTGGCTCGTGGTGGAGCCGACGGCGTCGGCGAGCCGGCTCAGCGTCAGGTGGGCACCGGTGCGGGCGTGCCGGATGCGCCGGCCCAGGACCAGCGGGTCCGTGCCCGGTCTGAGAGTCTGGGAGAGCGCACCGTCGTCAGCCATGAGTTGACAATAACGAAACTGTGACAGTTTTTGTCAACCAATGGCGGTTGAAAGGAGCACGAAATGAGCCCAGAGTGGATGCAGGGCGCGCGGCAGCGTCCGGAAGACCTTTCGGAGGAACGCATGACCACCACAGACGTGGCGCCCGCGCCGCTGACCGGACTGACCGTCGAGGACCCCGCCCTGCTGGGTTGGATCCGCGAGATCGCGGCGCTGACCCAGCCCGACGCGATCTACGTGTGCGACGGCTCCCAGGAGGAGTACGACCACATCGCGGCGGAGCTGGTCCAGACCGGCACCTTCATCAAGCTCGACGAGGCGAAGCGCCCGAACAGCTTCCTGGCCCGCTCGGAGCCGTCCGACGTCGCACGCGTCGAGTCCCGCACGTTCATCGCCTCCGAGAACGAGATCGACGCCGGACCGACCAACAACTGGGCCGAGCCGACCGCGATGCGCGAGGAGCTCCGCGGCGTCTTCGCCGGCTCGATGCGCGGCCGCACCATGTATGTGGTGCCCTTCTCGATGGGCCCCGTCGGCGGCCCGATCTCCCGCGTCGGCGTCGAGCTGACGGACTCGCCCTACGTCGTCGCCTCCATGCGGATCATGACGCGCATGGGCGCCGCCGCGCTGGAACAGATCGAGCAGGGCGCCGACTGGGTGCCCGCCGTGCACTCGGTGGGCTACGCCCTCGTCGACGCCGACGGGACCATCCGCCCGGACGTGGCCTGGCCGTGCAACGACACCAAGTACATCGTCCAGTTCCCCGAGACCCGGGAGATCTGGTCCTACGGTTCCGGCTACGGCGGTAACGCCCTGTTGGGCAAGAAGGCCTACGCGCTGCGCATCGCGTCCGTCCTCGGCCGGGACGAGGGCTGGATGGCCGAGCACATGCTCATCCTGAAGATCACCGGCGCGGACCAGCGCGTCTACCACCTCGCGGCGGCGTTCCCCTCCGCGTGCGGCAAGACGAACCTGGCGATGCTGCGCCCGACCGTCCCGGGCATGAAGGTCGAGACCATCGGCGACGACATCGCCTGGATGCGCCCCGGCCCGGACGGCCGCCTCTACGCCATCAACCCCGAGGCCGGCTTCTTCGGCGTCGCGCCCGGCACCGGTGAGACCACCAACCCGACGGCGATCGCCGCGCTGGGGCACGACGTCATCTTCACCAACGTCGCCCTGACCGACGACGGCGACGTCTGGTGGGAGGGTCTGACCGAGGACGTGCCCGAGCACCTGATCGACTGGCAGGGCAACGACTGGACGCCGGGCGCCGGCCGCCCGGCCGCGCACCCGAACTCGCGCTTCACCGTGCGCGCCGACCAGGCGCCGTCCATCGCCCCCGAGTGGGAGGACCTCGCCGGCGTGCCGATCGACGTCATCCTCTTCGGCGGACGCCGCGCCACCAACGTGCCGCTCGTGGCCGAGTCCTACGACTGGGAGCACGGCGTCTTCATGGGCGCGACCGTCTCCTCCGAACAGACCGCCGCCGCCGAGGGGGCGGTCGGGGCGCTGCGCCGCGACCCGTTCGCCATGCTGCCCTTCGCCGGCTACAACATGGCCGACTACTGGGGCCACTGGCTGGAGATGGGCGAGCTCCTCGGGGACAAGGCCCCGCGGATCTTCCAGGTCAACTGGTTCCGCAAGAGCGCCGACGGCACGTACCTGTGGCCGGGCTTCGGCGAGAACTCGCGCGTGCTGCAGTGGGCGCTGCGCCGCGTCAACGGCGAGGTCGGCGCGCAGGACGCGGCCACCGGGCGCCTGCCGGTGCCCGGTGACCTCGACCTCGACGGCCTCGACGTCTCCGAGGGGGACCTCACCGAGCTCTTCGCGATCGACCCGGCGAGCTGGCGCGCCGAGGCCGATCTCACCGAGGAGTACTTCGAGCAGTTCGGCTCGCGCCTCCCGGACGCGATGACCGACCAGCTCGCCCTGCTCCGCGAGCGGCTCGCGTAGCGTGCCGCCTCACGCGGGCCGTCTCGCAAACGGCCGGGGCCCCCCCACCCTCGAGGGCGGGGGGGGTCCCGCCGTGGCGGGCCGC
>NZ_JBTSDU010000138.1:0-7978 GCF_054605595.1 Georgenia sp.
TGAGGAGCCCCGCCCCCGGGTGGAGCGTCACCACCCCTCGGCCGAGGAGACAACCGTGCTCGATGCCGCGCCGGGCAGCGACGGCCCCGCCACGTCCGGGGCCATGCGACCGGGCACGCCGGGCGTGCGCCGCACGATCGTCGGGCGCCTCGACGGGAGCGGCCGGCCCGACGCCGACCGGCCCGACGCCGACCGGCCCGACGCCGACCGGCCCGATGCCGACCGGCCCGACGCCGGCCGGCCCGATGACGCCGCGACCTCCGTGGGCCACGAGTCGAGCCTGTTCTCGGGCTCGAAGGAGGCCGAGGAGCGCGCCGAGGCATTCAGCGGCCCGGGTGCGGAGGCATTCGTGGAGCGCGAGCAGACGGCCGAGCGCAAGCGGGTGGACACGGCCGAGCACAAGCGCCTGGAGGAGTCGCGCGGGCGCCCGGACGTCCACGGCAAGGACGCCGCGCCCGGCGACGGCGCCGACGGTGGCGACGGCGACTGAACCGGTGGCGGTCACGGCGGCCGGCCGGAGCGGGTGGACACCGGCCGAGCGCGTGACGGGGGAGGTGTTCCGGGCGCACCATGAAGGTATGAGCACCCCCAAGGTCATCAGGTCCGACGAGGAGTGGCGGGCGGAGCTCGATGCGTTCGAGTACCAGGTCCTGCGGCTGGCCGCGACGGAACGCCCGGGCACCGGCGCGCTCCTGGAGGAGCACCGCGAGGGCATCTACCGCTGCCGCGGCTGCGGCGCCGAGCTCTTCCGCTCCGAGACGAAGTTCGAGGCGCACTGCGGCTGGCCGAGCTTCTACGCACCGCTCGCCGGGGACGCCGTCGAGCTCGTCGAGGACCGCTCGCTCGGCATGGTGCGCACCGAGGTGCGCTGCGCGTCCTGCGGTTCCCACCTGGGCCACCTCTTCGACGATGCCCCGCAGACGCCGACGGGCGAGCGCTTCTGCATGAACTCCGTCTCCCTCACGTTCGAGGAGTCCGGCGGCGACGGCGAGTGAGCGGTGTGACGGGCGCCGGGGCGCCCACCGTCCGGCTGCTCACGCTCAACCTCCAGCACGTCATGCCGGCCGCGGCCACCCCGCGCGTGCGTCAACGGCCGGACCGGGAGATCCTGCGCGAGGCGGCGGCCCCGATCGCGGTGAGCGACGCCGACGTCGTCGTGCTGCAGGAGGTCGACAAGTTCCAGCGGCGCTCGGGCAGCGTCGACCAGACCGCGGCGTTCGCCGCCGATCTCGGCCTGCCCTACGTCCGGTTCGCGGCCGAGTTCGCCGGCTCGGCCACGGGGGTGCGCCGCCCCGCGTGGCCGTCGGACGCGCCCGGGCGTCCCGGCTACGGCGTGGCGCTGCTGAGCCGGATCCCGGTGGGCACCTGGCATGTGCGCCCGCTGCGTGGCGCGGGCCTGCGGCTGCGGCGCGGGGGCCGGATCGGTTTCGCGATCAGCGGCGTCCTCCCCGTCATCGACCCGGGCCGCGTCTGCCTCGCCGCCGTGCTCCGCACCCCCGCCGGGCCGCTCACGGTGGGCGTGACGCACCTGTCGGTGGACCCGCCGACGGCGCAGCGGCAGTTGCGTACCGCGGTGGCCGCGCTGCGCTCGCTGCCCGGCCCGCGGGTGCTGGCCGGCGATCTCAACCTGGCCCCGGAGGTGGTGGCGGCGACGTCGGGGCTCGTGGCGCTCGCCGTCGGGAAGACGTTCTCGAACGTCCGCCCGCGCACCCAGATCGACCACATCCTGGGGGAGGGGCCGATCGCCGCGGCCGGCCCGGCGCGGGTGCACCACCTGGCCGTCTCCGACCACGCGGGCCTGAGCGTCGACCTCCGCGTGGGCGCCGAGCCGGAGGCGGGGGCGGGCTCCGGCTCGGCGCCCAACCACCCGGAGTGCTGATCCGCCCGGGCGTGGACGCCCGGCAGGCTCCTCCGGAGTCGGGTGGGAGGATGTCGGCGAGCGGGCGCGGCCCGGTACGGAAGGGTGGACGAGTGGGCGCAGTGCTCGCGGGGTTCGCGGCGCTGGCCGTCGTCGTCGTGCTGGGCTACCTGCTCGCCCGGTACCGCGTCCTCGGCGAAGGCGCCGCCGCCGTCCTCGCGCGCCTGGCGTTCTACGCCGCCACACCGGCGCTGATGTTCCTCACCGTCGCCCGGGCCGACGTGACCGACGTGTTCTCCGCCGGCGCCGTGGTCAACGGACTGACCATGGTGGTCCTGGTGGTCCTCTACGTCGTCCCCGCCCGGCTGCTGCTGCACCGGCGTGGGGCGGAGCTGACGCTGGGGGCGCTGTCCGCGAGCTACGTCAACGCCGGGAACCTGGGCATCCCGATCCTCGTCTTCGCCGTCGGTGACGCCACCGCGATCGCGCCGGTGCTGCTGTACCAGCTCCTGGTGATGGTCCCCGTGAGCTTCACCGTGCTCGACGCCCAGACCGGCCGGCGCGCCACCGGCCGCGCCGAGGTGCTGCTGACCCCGTTGCGCAACCCGCTCGTCCTCGCCGTCGGGGCCGGGCTGCTCGTCTCCGTCACCGGTTGGCGGCCGGCCGCGCCCGTGCTCATGCCGATCGAGCTGGTCGGGGACATGGCCGTGCCGGTCATGCTCATCGCCTTCGGGCTCTCCCTGCACGGGGCGCCGCTGCCCGGTCGGGGGCAGGACGGCCGCGCGGCGCTCTGGTACGCCGTCGGGCTCAAGGTCGTGGTGGCGCCGGCCGTCGCGCTCGTGCTCGGCCGCCTCGTGTTCGACCTCTCCGGGCCCGCGCTGCTCGGCCCGGTGGTGGCCGCGGCGCTGCCCGCCGCGCAGAACGTCTTCGTCTACGCCATGCGCTACGGCCGGGCCGTGCCGCTGGTCCGCGACACGATCCTCGTCACGACCGTGCTGTCGATCGTGGCGATCGTGGGCCTCGTCGGGGTGCTCGGGTGAGGCGCTTCCTGCAGGCCGTGCCGGCCCCGGCGCTGTTCCTCGGCTCCGGCTTCAGCCAGTACCTCGGTGCGGCGATCGCCGTCGGCCTCTTCGCCGTCATGCCGGCGACGACGGTCGCCTGGTGGCGCATCGTCGTCTCGGCGCTCGTGCTGCTGGCCTGGCGTCGGCCGTGGCGACGGCGGTGGACCGCCCGCGACGTCCTCGGCTCCAGCCTCTTCGGCGTGGTGCTCGGCGGGATGAACATGCTGTTCTACGTGGCGATCGACCACCTGCCGATCGGCACGGTCGTCTCGCTGGAGTACCTCGGACCCGTGGCGGTCACCGCGATCGGTGGTGGTGGCACCCGGGTGCGCGTCGCCGTCGTGCTCGCGCTCCTCGGCGTGCTCTCGATCTCCGGCCTCGGTGTGGACTGGTCCGACCCGGGCACCGCCGTCGGGGTCGGGTTCGCGCTCGCGGCGGGGGCGGCCTGGGCCGGGTACATCGTGCTCGGCCGCCGCATCGCCGCCGGGCGCAGCGGCCTGGACTCGCTCGCCGTCGGCATGCTGGCCGCGGCGGTGGTGTACGCGCCGGTCGCCGGCGGCACGGCGGGCATCGCCCCGTCCGACGCCGGGCTCGCGGCCGCCGTCGTCGGCATCGGGCTGCTGTCCTCGCTGGTGCCCTACTCGCTCGAGCAGGTGGCGCTCACCCGGCTGCCCGCCGCGACCTTCGCACTCCTGACCGCGCTGCTGCCCGTGGCGTCGCTGCTGGTGGGGCTCGTGGTGCTGGGCCAGGTGCCGACGGGCGGGGAGCTCCTCGGTCTCGTGCTGGTGAGCCTCGCCGTCGCGCTCGCCACCCGCGGCGAGGGTGGCGCCCCCGACCCCCCGACCTGACCGTCGCCCCGAGGTGGCCGTCCTCCCGAGGTGGCCGTCGCGCCCCGAGGAGACCGAGGCCTCGGCGTGACCGATACCCCCCGCGTGACCACTGTCACCGGAAGGGGAAGTTCCACGTTCTGGCGGTCGCGTGCGACACTGGGTCCAGGGATGCGCCGTCACCGACGCCCCGACATCGCACAGCACGGCTAGCGCCGGCGGTCACCGCCGAGGACGCGACAGCGGAGATGCCTGCGGTGACCTCCTGCTGAGAGAAGTTCCTTTTCGTGCTCGAAACCACTGACACCACTGTGCCCGCAGCCACCGATGCGACGTTCGCCGACCTCGGAGTGCCCGCGCCCCTGGAGAAGTCGCTCGCCTCGCGCGGCATCACCGCGCCGTTCCCCATCCAGACCGCCACCCTCCGCGACACGCTCGCCGGCCGCGACGTGCTCGGCCGCGGCCGCACCGGCTCCGGCAAGACCCTGGCGTTCGCGCTGCCGCTCGTCTCGCGACTCGCGGCCCTCGTGCCGTCGGGGGAGACCCTCGCCGGGCGCACCGTTCCCAGCCACCCGCGGGGCCTCGTGCTCGCCCCGACCCGCGAGCTCGCGACGCAGATCGCCGAGGCCATCATCCCGCTGGCCTCCACCGCGGGTCTGCGCGTCACCACGATCTTCGGCGGTGTCAAGCAGGGCCGGCAGGTCGAGGCGCTGCGGAGCGGCGTCGACATCGTCGTGGGCTGCCCCGGCCGTCTCGAGGACCTCATGTCCCAGAAGCTGCTGCACCTGGACAAGGTCGCCGTGACCGTGCTCGACGAGGCCGACCATATGGCCGACCTCGGGTTCCTGCCCGGCGTGACCCGCATCCTCAAGGCCACCCCGGCCGGCACCCAGCGCCTGCTCTTCTCCGCCACGCTCGACAACGGCGTGGACAGGCTCGTCAAGCAGTTCCTCGACCAGCCGCTGCACCACAGCGTCGACCCGGCCGAGTCGGCCGTCACCGCGATGGAGCATCACGTCTTCGAGGTCGCCGGCACGGCCGAGAAGAACGACGTCATCCATGCCCTCGCGTCCGGCACGTCGCGGCGTCTGCTGTTCACCCGCACCAAGCACCAGGCGAAGAAGCTCGCCCGCCAGCTGACCTCCTCCGGCATCCCCGCCGTCGAGCTGCACGGCAACCTCTCCCAGAACGCGCGCGAGCGCGGGCTCGACGCGTTCTCGACCGGTGAGGTCAGGGTCATGGTCGCGACCGACATCGCCGCGCGCGGCATCCACGTCGACGACATCGACCTCGTCGTCCACGTGGACCCGCCCGCCGAGCACAAGGCCTACCTGCACCGCTCCGGGCGCACCGCCCGCGCCGGCCACGGCGGCGACGTCGTCACCCTCGTGCTGCCCGAGCAGCGCGGCGACTTCCGGGCGCTGGCCCGGGCCGCGAAGATCCACGCCACGCCGGCCAAGGTCGTCGCCACGGACCCGCGCGTCACCGCCCTGGTGGGTGACGCCGCGCCGTACGTGGCGGCCGCTCAGGTGCCGCCGGCGGCCTCCCGCAAGCCCGAGCCGCAGCAGCCCGGCCGGGCTCGGGCGCGCACGAGCGACGCCGGAGCTCCCGCCGGCCGCCGCCGTGGTGGCCGCGGCCAAGGCGCCGGGGTCGGCCGGGCCGGTGGCTCGACCGGGGCTGCCGGTGGGCGTTCAGGTTCTGCTGCGGGCCGTCCCGCGCGTGCGGGTGGGTCGCGCGCCGTCTACAGCTCGACGACGGGCCAGGCGCCCGGTCTCGGCGAGCGGCATTCCGACGGTCGTGGCGCCGAGCGGTCGTCCCGACCGCGCCGCCGTGCGACCGCGGGCGGTCGCGGCGCCTGATCCGCGTCCCGGTTCAACGCCGCCGGCCGAAGACCTCGGAGGGAGATCCCGACGAGCTCCTCGGCCGGCGGCGTCTCCGGTGCCCTGGCACTCCCGGCTCCGCACCACGCGGTCGACGTGAGTTCTCCGCGTGCGTGCGGGTCATGCTCCTGTCACGATGATCTGGCTCCACCGACCTGCCGCGCCTGCGGCCTGGAGAAGGCGAGGATCTCGTGAGCATCATCTGGATCATCATCACCGGCGCCGTGATCGGCGCCCTGGCCCGCTTGTTCATGAAGGGTGACCAGAACCTGGGCATCCTGTGGACGATCATCCTCGGCGCCGCTGGAGCTGTCGTCGGCTACCTCATCACCGACGCCGTGGGATGGGCGGATACGAGCGGCGGCGACTGGATCCGCTGGGCGGTCTCCATCGTCCTTGCGATCCTCTTCATCTCCGTCTACCTCGGCATGACGCGCGGGAGCAAGCGCAACATCACCCGCTGATCTCAGCGGCCGCCACCCCCGCCTCCTCCGGAGAACCCGCCTCCCGACCATCGGGAGCCGGAGGAGTCGGGGGTGGCGGTGAGTGCGGGGCTCGAGACCGAGCCGAAGTTCCGGGCCGCGCTGCCGATGTTCCCGATCGCCCGGGCGTCGAACGTGCCGGGCCGGCCGACGAAGTCGGGTGGGTCCCGTCATCTTCCGTCACGACCTGCCGATGAACCGTTCGACGCGTGGTGGTCGATGCCGCGCCCCAGAGGGAGCGTCGAGGGCATGTCCGGATTCCGCATACGGTTGATCGGCAGCTACGTGCTGTTCCTGCTGTTCCTCGGGATCGTCGCCGGTGTCGGGTTGGCCGGGGTGAGGTCGGTCGGGTCCGCGGCCGGTGCTGCGCAGGACGATGCCGTCGGGTCCGTGACCCGCACCCTGCTGCTCATGGTCGGCATCGGGATCCCCGCTGCCGTGGCGTGCGCCTGGCTGCTCGTCCGCCAGATGGCCCGCCCGATGCGTGAGCTCGCGGGGTTGTTGGACAAGGCAGCGGCAGGCGACCTGACCCACCGCGGGGCATGGCTCGCGAAGGACGAGTTCGGCGACCTCGTCCGCCACTTCAACACCCTGGCGGACGGGCTCAGCGAGGCGTTGCGGGGCATGACCCGCGACTCCGGCGGCCTCACGGCCGCTGCCGAGGAGCTCACGGTCTCGTCCGGTGAGATCAGCGCGAGCGTCGCCGACTCCGCGGCGCGTGCCGGCGCGGTCGCCACGGCCACGGAGCAGGTGTCGACCAACGTCCGCTCGGTCGCCGCGGCGACCGAGGAGATGAGCGCGTCGATCCGGGAGATCGCCCACAACACGAACCTCGCCGCCGGGGTCGCGTCGAACGCGGTCGAGGCGGTCGAGACGGCGACCGTGACGGTGGCCCAGCTCGGGACGTCGTCCGCGGAGATCGGTCACGTCATCAAGGTCATCACCACGATCGCGGATCAGACGAACCTGCTCGCGCTCAACGCCACGATCGAGGCAGCGCGCGCAGGGGAAGCGGGCAAGGGCTTCGCCGTGGTCGCGGGAGAGGTCAAGGAGCTCGCCCGCGAGACCTCGCAGGCGACCGAGGACATCAGCCGACGGATCGACGCCATCCAGGCCGACTCCACGGCGGCAGTGGCGGCGATCTCGCAGATCTCCTCGATCATCGACCAGATCAACGAGACCCAGCTGACCATCGCCTCGGCTCTCGAGGAACAGACGGCGACGACGAACGAGATGAGCCGCAACGTCACTGAGGCCGCGTACGGTGCCGATGAGATCGCGGGGAGCATCGCCGGGGTCGCGACCGCTGCCGCCGCGTCGAGCGACGGCGTCGGCGAGAGCCTCACGGCGATCTCGGAGCTGACCCGGATGGCGGCGGAGCTCTCCAAGAGCGTCGGCCGGTTCACGCTGGCTGGTGCCGGTGGGGCGGGTGTCGAGATCTCGACGCACGAGCAGATCACGGCGGCGATCGCCGCGCACGGAGCGTGGAAGTACCGCCTCGCGGACGCCGTCGCAGCAGGTACCCATGTCGAGGACGTCGCAGCCGTGTCGAAGGACGATCGCTGCGCCTTCGGCACGTGGTTGTCCGGGGCCGAACCGTCGAGTGCGGATCGTGCGCGGCACGAGACGGCCCGGACCCAGCACGCCGGGTTCCACCTCGAGGCCGCCGAGGTCCTGCGTCAGGTCTCGGGCCGGAACCTGGACAAGGCCCGGACGGCCATCGCCCCGGGCGGCTCGTTCGCCGAGGCGTCGCGTGATCTCACCAAGACGATGATCGAGTGGCGACGCGCGGTCGAGGGTGCGCGGGTCTGACCCAGATCCGCGAGTAGTGGTCGGCGGGTCGTAACGAGCAGATGCCCTTTGCCTTGGA
>NZ_JBTSDU010000139.1:0-7784 GCF_054605595.1 Georgenia sp.
CAGTCCTCCGGACCCTCCTGCAGGTAGGACACCTCGAACGCGCCCGGCTCGCGCTCCTCGATCTGCGCGAGCAGCGGTACCGGGTTGTGCGGGGCGACGAGGTCCATCGCGAAGCCCGGAGCGATCGCGGCGAGGGCGCCGAAGACGGTGGCGTGGCGGATGGCGTGCGGGACGGTCCGCACGTCCAGCGCCGGGATGTCGGTGTCGTGCTCGCCGCACGCGCAGCCGGTGTGGCCCTGCGTGCCGATGGAAACGTCGCTGATGGCCATGGGGCACATCCTTCCTGTCGGAGACCCTCCCACAATAAGGCAGGAATAGTCCGTGAAAAACAGGGGGCACGTACGCTACGGCGCGTGAGGATCCTGCTGATCGGCTCCGGCGCGCGCGAGCACGCCCTCGCCCACGCCCTGTCCCAGAACGCAGCGGTCGAGGAGCTCGTCGTCGCCCCGGGCAACCCCGGGACCGCGCGGATCGCCCGGAACCTGCGAATCGACGTCCTCGACGCCGAGGCGGTCGCGGCCGCCGCCCGCGACATGGCGGCCGACCTCGTGGTGATCGGCCCCGAGGCCCCGCTGGTGGCCGGCGTGGCCGACGCGGTGCGCGCGACAGGGATCCCGTGCTTCGGGCCGGACCGGGCCGCCGCCCGGCTCGAGGGCTCCAAGGCCTTCGCCAAGGAGATCATGGCGGCCGCCGAGGTACCCACCGCGCTCGCGCACGTGTGCACCACGCTCGAGCAGGTCGAGGACGCCATGGATGCGTTCGGCGCCCCCTACGTCATCAAGGACGACGGCCTCGCCGCCGGCAAGGGCGTCCTCGTCACCGACGACCGGGCGGCCGCCCTCGCGCACGCCGCCACCTGCCTGGCCAAGGACGGCGGCGACGCCGCGACGCACGGTGCGCCCGCCGTCGTCGTGGAGGACTTCCTCGACGGCCCGGAGATCTCCCTCTTCTGCGTCAGCGACGGCACCACGGTCGTCCCGCTCGAGCCCGCGCAGGACTTCAAGCGCCTCGGCGACGGCGACGCCGGGCCCAACACCGGTGGCATGGGTGCCTACTCCCCGCTGCCCTGGGCGCCGGAGGGCCTCGCCGCCGACGTCGTCGAGCGCGTCGCCCGGCCGGTGGTGCGCGAGATGGCCCGGCGCGGGACCCCGTTCGTGGGCCTGCTGTACTGCGGCCTCGCACTCACCTCGCGCGGGCTGCGCGTCATCGAGTTCAACGTCCGGTTCGGTGACCCGGAGACGCAGGTCGTCCTCGCCCGGCTGCGCTCCTCCCTCGCCGAGCTGCTGCTCGCCGCGGCCACCGGCACGCTCGACCGGCTGGGCGCGCCGAAGTGGCGCGCCGACGCCGCCGTCACGGTCGTCGTCGCCGCGCACGGCTACCCCGGGCAGGTCCGCACGGGGGACCCGATCAGCGGCCTCGAGGACGCCGAGGCGCTCGACGGCGTGCACGTGCTCCACGCGGGCACGGCCGAGGGCGACGGCGGCGCGGTCGTGGCCGCGGGTGGTCGAGTCCTCAGCGTGGTCGGCACCGGGCCGGACCTGGCCACCGCCCGCGCGAACGCCTACGCCGGCGTCGACCGCCTGCACCTGGCCGGCTCCCAGCACCGGACGGACATCGCGGCCGGGCGCTGATGGCGAGGTCGGACTCGGGGGACTCGCTGCTCACCCGGATGATGCGCATCCTGGAGGTCTTCGCGTCGACGCCGTCGCCGAGCGTCGCCGAGCGTCGCCCGCGGCGCGGGGCTGCCCGTCTCGACGGCGCACCGGCTGGTGCGCGAGATGCTCGAGCACGGCGCCTCGGTGCCCGTGGCACCGTACCGAACATCGCCCGCACGGCCGAGCGGTTGCCCGCCCACACGGTCTCGGCCGGGCTGGTCCTGCTCGCCCACGCCCCCGCCGAGGTGCGGGACGGGGTGCTCGCGGGCCCGCTGGAGGCCTTCACGCCGCATGTCCTCACCGGCCCGGTGCTCCTGCGGGGCACGCTGGGCACGGTCCGCCGGCTGGGGTACGCCGTCGCGCCGGGCCTGCTCACGCCCGGCGCGAAGGGCGTCGCGGTGCCGCTGCGGGACGCGAGCGGGACCGTCGTCGCCGCCCTGTCGGTGATCGTCCCGATGCGTGAGGATCACCGTGCGCTGGTCCCGGCCCTCCTTGCGCCGGCCCGCGCCATCTCCCGCGACCTGGGCAACGCTCCCATCGAACGGGAGGACCGGTCGGGACGAGTGACCTAGGTCCTGGTGTCGGGCGTCACAGCCCAACCTCGAGGGAGAGGCCACCATGACCACCACCATCCGCACCCAGGTCGGGATCGTCGGTGCCGGCCCGGCCGGCCTGCTGCTGGCGCACCTGCTCGCCGTCGCCGGTATCGAGACCGTCGTGCTCGAGCGGCGCAGCCGGGCGGACATCGCCGAGACGCACCGGGCGGGCATCCTCGAGCAGGGCACGATGGACCTGCTCACCGGGCTCGGCCTCGACGAGCGGATGTACCGCGCCGGCTTCACCCACCACGGCATCGAGCTTCGGCTGCGCGCCGAGACCCGACGCATCGACTTCGCCGACCTGGTCGGCCGAGCCGTCCAGCTCTACCCGCAGCAGGCCGTCTTCGCCGACCTCGCCGACGGCGCCGACGCCCGCGGCCTCGCCGTGCGGTACGAGATCCCCGACGTCGAGCTCCACGACGTCCTCGGCGACCAGCCCTCGATCGAGTTCACGGACGCCGACGGCGTCCGTACCCGGCTCGTCTGCGACTTCGTCGCCGGCTGCGACGGCTCGCGCGGGGTCTCCCGGGCCGTCATCCCCGAGGACGTGCGCGTCGACCACTTCCGGGAGTACCCGTTCGGGTGGTTCGGCATCCTCACCGAGGCCCCGCCCAGCGCCCCCGAGCTCGTCTACGCCAACTCCGAGCACGGCTTCGCCCTCATCAGCCAGCGCACCCCGACGATGCAGCGCATATACTTCCAGCACGACCCCACCGAGGACCCCACCGCCTGGAGCGACGAGCGGATCTGGGCGACCCTCCAGGAGCGCACCGCCGCCCCCGGCTTCAGCCTCGTGCAGGGCCCCGTCTTCGACCGGACCGTCATCCCCATGCGCAGCTACGTGTGCGAGACGATGCGTTACGGTCGGCTCTTCCTCGCCGGCGACGCCGCGCACACCGTCCCGCCGACCGGCGCCCAGGGCCTCAACCTCGCCGCCGGCGACGTCAGCGTGCTCGCCCGGGCCCTCGAGCGGTTCTACCGCGAGCAGGCCACCGACCACCTCGACACCTACGCGACCACCGCGCTCAAGCGGGTGTGGAGGCGCAGCACTTCGCCTGGTGGATGCCGACGATGCTGCACACCGACGCCACCGCGAACTCCTTCGACCGGGCGCGCCGGCTCGACGAGCTGGACCTGGTGACGACGTCCCGGGCGGGCTCGACCTACCTGGCGGAGGCCTACACGGGCTGGCCCCTCATCCCGTCGGACCCCGCCTTCCTGGACCGCGGCACGGCGCTGGGTGAGGTGCTCGCGCACCAGGTCCCGGTACCCGCCTGAACGAGGCCGCGCGAGCCGGTCGGGGCGGCGCCGGGGGCCCGACCGGGTTCCGGGGTCCTGGCGCAGCGCGACGGCGGGCACCGAGCGTGGGTGCCCGCCGTCGTGACGGTGCTGGTGGTCCTGACCGAACCGGCCGCGCCGGCCGTGGTGCCGGCCAGGCGGATTCAGTCCTGCTTCTCCTCCGAGCGGTCGCCGGACCACTGGGTGTGGAACGTGCCCTCGGCGTCGACCCGCTGGTAGGTGTGGGCGCCGAAGAAGTCCCGCTGACCCTGGATCAGCGCGGCGGGCAGCCGCTCGGCCCGGATCCCGTCGTAGTAGCTCAGGGACGAGGCGAACACCGGCGTGGGCACCCCGTTGAGCGCGGCCTGGGCGACGATCCGGCGCCATGCCGGCACGCCCTTGTCCATCACGTCGGTGAAGAACTCGTCCGCGAGCAGCAGCGGCAGGTCGGGGGTGCGCTCGTAGGCCTCGGTGATGCGGTTGAGGAAGCGGGCCCGGATGATGCAGCCACCGCGCCAGATGCGGGCCATCGCGCCACGGTCGATGCCCCAGTCGTGCTCGTGAGAGGCGGCCGTGATCTGGTCGAAGCCCTGCGAGTAGGCGACGACCTTCGAGGCGTACAGCGCCTGGCGGACATCCTCGACGAACGCGTCGCGGTCCGTCACCGTCCAGGTGCCGGCGTGGGCGGGCAGCACCCCGCGGGCGGCGGTGCGCTGGGGGACCGAGCCGGACAGGGCACGGGCGAAGGTGGCCTCGGCGATACCGGTGACCGGCACGCCCAGGTCGAGGGCGTTCTGCACGGTCCAGCGTCCGGTGCCCTTCTGCTCGGCCCGGTCGAGGATGATGTCGACGAAGGCGCCACCGGTCTGCGGGTCCGTGTGGTTGAGGACCTCGGCGGAGATCTCGATGAGGAAGGACTCGAGCTCGCCCTTGTTCCACTCCTCGAAGATGGCACCGATCTCGGCCGCGGAGGCTCCCAGGCCCAGTCGCAGCAGGTCGTACGCCTCGGCGATGAGCTGCATGTCGGCGTACTCGATGCCGTTGTGCACCATCTTGACGAAGTGGCCGGCGCCGTCGGGCCCCACGTGGACGCAGCACGGCACACCGTCGACCTTGGCGGAGACGTCCTCGAGCATCGGGCCGAGCCGGGCGTAGGACTCCTTGGTGCCGCCGGGCATGATCGAGGGGCCGTTGAGCGCACCCTCCTCGCCGCCGGAGACACCGGCACCGACGAAGTGCAGGCCCTTCTCCTTCAGTGCCGCCTCGCGGCGGACGGTGTCCGGGAAGTGGGCGTTGCCGGCGTCGACGATGATGTCGCCCGGCTCCATGTGCTCGGCGAGCTGGTCGATCACGGCGTCGGTCCCTGGGCCCGCCTTGACCATGATGATCGCGACGCGCGGCTTCGCGAGCGAGGCGACGAAGTCCTCGACCGTCTCCGACGGGTAGAAGGCGCCGTCCGAGCCGTGCTCGGACATGAGCCGCTCGGTCTTGGTGAACGAGCGGTTGTGGATGGCCACCTTGTGACCGTGACGCGCGAAGTTCCGCGCCAGGTTCGAACCCATGACCGCCAGACCGGTCACACCGATGTCGGCGATGCCGACGGGCTTCTCGCTTGCCATTCTTCCTACCTCCGGGGCGTCTGCGGATGCTCATATCTCCCCGCGAACGGTACGCGGTGGCGTCGCGGCCCGCCCGGCTGTGCCACCTGTTGCCGCAGCGGGCGACCGGTCTGTTGCCGCAGCGGGTCGTCCCCACCCCGTGCCCGCCTGACGTCCCGGCCTTGCGGTAGCAGGCGGCGTAGAACCGCCGGGTGGGTCGTCCCCACCCCGTCCCGATCTACGGTCCGTCGGGCGGGCCGGGGAGGCACCGCCGAGCACGGCCTGCCAGGATGGCGCCATGAGCACAGACGCGGGTACCGCGCCGGTCCTGGAGGGCTGGACGCACACCTACTCGGGCAAGGTTCGTGACCTCTACGTCCCGCAGGACGCCTCCGCGCAGGCCGGGGGCGACGTCGTCCTCGTGGTCGCGAGCGACCGCATCAGCGCCTACGACCACGTCCTGCCCACCATCATCCCCGACAAGGGAAAGGTCCTCACGGCGCTCAGCCTCTGGTGGTTCGAGCAGCTCGAGGACGTGGTCCCCAACCACGTGGTCTCCCTCGACGTGCCCGCCGAGGTCGCCGGGCGCGCCATGATCTGCCGCCAGCTGCTCATGTACCCGATCGAGTGCGTGGTGCGCGGGTACCTCACCGGCTCCGCCCTGTCCGAGTACCACGCGGCCTCCGCGGTGTGCGGGGTGCCGCTGCCGCCCGGACTGGTGGAGAGCGCCCGGCTGCCCGAGCCGATCTTCACCCCCGCGGCCAAGGCGCCCGTCGGCGATCATGACGAGAACATCACCTTCGGGCAGATGTCCGACCGCATGGGCGCGCACACGGCCCGCCGGCTGCGGGGCCGAACCCTCGCCGTCTACACCCGGGCGTCCCAGATCGCCGCCGAGCGCGGCATCATCGTGGCCGACACGAAGCTGGAGTTCGGGGCGTCGCCCCAGCCCGGCGAGCCGGACGTGGTGCTCGGCGACGAGGTGCTGACCCCGGACTCGTCCCGGTTCTGGCAGGCCTCGGACTACGCGCCCGGCCGGCCCCAGCACAGCTACGACAAGCAGTTCGTCCGCGATTGGCTCACCTCCGCCGAGTCCGGCTGGGACCGGCGCGGCGACGTGCCCCCGCCCGCGCTGCCGGACGAGGTGGTCGAACGCACCCGCGGCCGTTACCTCCAGGCGTACCAGCTGCTCACGGGACGGACCTTCGAGTGAGGCGGGTCGGCCCGGCGGTCGTGTGCGTTTGCGGGTGAGGTCGCCGTGCCGACCGGAGGCGCGGGCCGTCCGCCGGATCGCAACCTACGAATCCGTAGGTTGCCCTGTCGCGCACCGCGCCCGCGTGTCACACTGAAGAAGGTGGCCGCCCCGGGCCGCCGGTGCGGCCTCGGTCGTTCACTCTCGATGACAGGTGTCCACCGTGAGCCAGACACTCTCCCCCGCACTCGGCTCGGCCCCGCCCGGACCCGGCGTCCGCGGCCAGCGTGAGCGCCAGGTCAGCGATTTCACCGCCCTGACGGCGAAGGTGAAGGGCGCCGGCCTCATGCGCCGCGCGTACGGCTACTACTGGTCGAAACTGATCGGGCTCACCGCGGCCGGGCTCGCCCTCGCAGCGGTCTTCGTGCTGGTGGGCGACAGCTGGTGGCAGATGGGCACCGCCGTCGTCCTCGCGCTGCTGATGACGCAGATCGCCTTCCTCGGCCACGACGCCGCGCACCGGCAGATCTTCGTCTCCGGTTCGTGGAACGAGTGGGTCTCCCTCATCGTGATCAACCTCTTCGCCGGCATGGGACTCGGCTGGTGGCAGCGCAAGCACAACAAGCACCACAACGCCCCGAACAAGCTCGACGCCGACCCGGACATCGAGCCCGGCATCCTCGCCTTCACCCCCGAGGTCGCCGCGAGCCGGCGGAGCCCGCTGACCCGCTGGCTGACCACCAAGCAGGGCTACTTCTTCTTCCCGCTGCTCCTCCTCGAGGGCGTGAACCTGCACGTGCAGGGCATCAAGCGGGCGGTGGGGCGGGAGAAGATCAAGCGCCGCTGGGTCGAGCTGAGCTTCATCACCGTCCGGCTTCTGAGCTACGCCGCGTTCGTCTTCCTCGTGCTCCCGCCCGGTAAGGCGCTGGCGTTCATCGGGGTCCAGCTCGCCGTGTTCGGCCTCTACATGGGCCTGTCCTTCGCGCCCAACCACATCGGCATGCCGATCGTGCCGCCGTCGCTCAAGATCGACTTCCTGCGCCGCCAGGTGCTCATGAGCCGAAACGTCACCGGCAGGCGCTGGGTCGACACGTTCATGGGCGGCCTGAACTTCCAGGTCGAGCACCACCTCTTCCCGTCGATGGCACGGCCCAATCTCCGCAAGGTCGCCCCGATGGTGCGGGAGTACTGCGAGCAGCTCGGCGTGCGGTACACGGAGACGACGATCGCCCAGTCCTACCGTCAGGTCACCACGTACATCAACGCCGTCGGCCGCGGCGGCCTGGACGTGTGGGCCTGCCCGCTCGCCGTGCAGTACCGCGCCTGAGCCGGTGGGCCCACCGGCCCCCTGACGCAGGTTCGTGCCAGGTATCGACCAACACGCGCGCCGTACTGCGTCGCGCCCCACACCCGTTCGGCGTTGAACTCGTGCTTCCGGCGACGAACTCGCACTCCGGCGGTG
>NZ_JBTSDU010000140.1:0-7706 GCF_054605595.1 Georgenia sp.
GACCCGTCGGATGCGCCTGCCCAGCGCCGGTGCCGCCGCCTTCGTGCCCGTCGGGTACCTGGCGGTCGTGCTGGTCGCGCTGCGGCTCGCGCCCGGGACCGCCGCGCTGCCCGCCCTGGCCGGTGGCCTCCTCGTCGCCGCGCTCGGGGCGACGACGGCGCAGGTGCGGTCCGCCGTCCCGCCGCCGTCGTGGTGGCAGCGGTGGACCGGTCGCGTCCCCGAGCCGGTGCGGGCCGGCCTGCGCGGTGCGGGGTGGATGGGTGCCGGGCTGTTGATCCTCGCGCTGCTCGCCGGCGCGGCCGCGGCGGTCGCCGGCTGGGACCGCATCCTCACGATCCACGATGCCTACACCACGGACCCGGTCTCCGGCGTCGTGATGGTGCTGGCACAGCTCCTCTACGTGCCCACCGGCGTGGTGTGGGTGCTCGCGTGGATCGCCGGTCCGGGCTTTGCGGTCGGGGTCGGGACCGAGTTCACCCCGACGGCGGTCCTCACGGCACCGCTGCCCGCGGTCCCGCTGCTGGGCGCCCTGCCCTCGCCGGGCACCCCGGGGCTGGGCTGGATCGTCGTCCTGCCGGTGCTGGTGGGGCTCGGCGTCGGGATCTGGCTCGACCGGCGACGGCGGCAGGTGAGGCTGCCGAGCGCGATCGGATCGGCGCTGGTGGCGGCCGGGGTCGTCGCGGCGGCGGTCGTGGTGCTGTGCGCGGCGGCGTCCGGCGGGATCGGGGCGGGCCGGATGGCCGAGATCGGGCCCGAGCCGTGGTCGGTCGGTGCGGTGCTGCTCGCCGAGCTCGGCGCCGGTGCGCTCGTGGCGGTCGTGGGCCTGCACCCGCGGACCCACGACGGCGTCCGGTCTGCGGCGAGCATCGTGCGCGACCGGGTCAGGGCCCGGGCCGTCGATGCCACCGGTGCGGCAGCGTCGACCGGAGGCTCCGCACCCACGGCGAGCTCGGCGCCTGTCGCCGGCCGGGAGTCGGCGTCCACCGAACCGAAGAGGCCGGCCGAGCCCAAGAGACCGGTCGAACCGAAGAGGGCGGCCGAGCCCAAGAGGCCGGCTGAGCCGCAGAAGTCGGCTGAGCCGCAGAAGCCGGCTGAGCCGCAGAAGCCGGTCGGCGGATCGCCGTCGGTCGACGCGGGCACGCCTACCGGGTGGTCCACGCTTACCAGGTGGTCCGGGCCACAGCTCACTCGCTGGAAGAAGCACGGCCGCCCCTGAGCCCGCCGCCCCTGAATCCACGGGCCTTGAACCCACCGACCTTGAACCCACCCCTGAACCAGGCCGATCCCGATCGTTCGACGCCGTGCCGTCACGCCGACGGCTGGACGATCCGTTCCATCCACCGGACACGCTCGTTGAGCGTGTTCTCGAGCTCGGCGGTGCATGCATCGCGGGCCTGCACGGTCAGTGCCCCGCGCACGCACGCCGAGTACGCCGCGTTCTCGCGCCACAGCGCGATCTGGGAGAGCGAGGTCAGGCCGAGGACGGTCGCGAGGATCATGCCGATCACGAGCATCGGCGTCATCCCGCGACGCAGCCGTGCGGACCGCACCTTCACGAGCGCCACCACGCCGAGCCCGACGGCGGCCAGGGACACCACGCCGGAGAGCAGTGGCCACGGCCACGGCAGCGCCATCATGCCCAGGGCCATCCCGATCAGCAACGCCAGCCCGAAGCGCCGCACCCAGCGCAGCGCGTCGAACTGCGGCGGCTCGTCCGGCGCAGGCCCGGGTCGACCGGGAGCGCCAGGCGCCGGGGGGCGTCGCCATGACGACGGCGGGCGGTCCTGGCGCGTGGGCATGACCCCCATCATCGCGCATGCCCGGGCTACGCTCGCGCACGTGACCAGCACCCACGTGCCCACCCACCGGCCGGCTCGCGTCGTCGTCCTCGTCTCCGGCGGCGGGTCCAACCTCGCCGCACTCCTCGAGGCGGGCCGGGACGCCGGCTACGGCGCCCAGGTCGTCGCCGTCGGCGCGGACCGGGAGGGGACGGGCGGGGTCGCGATGGCCGACGCCGCCGGCATCGCGACGTTCGTCGAGCCCGTCAACGCCCACCCCACCCGGGCGGACTGGGACGCGGCGCTGACGGCGCGGGTCGCCGCGCACGACCCGGACCTGATCGTCTCCGCCGGCTTCCTCAAGCTGTGCGGGCCGCAGTTCCTCGCCGCCTTCGACGGCCGGTACATCAACACCCACAACACGCTCCTGCCCGCCTTCCCCGGCATCCACGGCCCGCGCGACGCGCTCGAGTACGGGGTCAAGATCGCCGGTGCCACGCTGTTCTTCGTCGACGACGGTGTCGACACCGGCGCGATCGTCGCCCAGGTCGCCGTCCCGGTGTTCGAGGGTGACGACGTCGACGCCCTCACCGAGCGGATCAAGGTGGCCGAGCGGGCCCAGCTCGTGGAGCAGGTCGGCCACCTTGCGCGCGAGGGGTGGACGCTCGATGGGCGGCGCGTGCGCATCGGCGCACGGTAGGCAGCACGCGGGTGGGCGAGCGGTAGGCAGTCCACCTTGCGGCGGGCAGTCCGACGAGCGGTAGGCAACCCGCGGATCGGTGCACGGCGGGCCGTACGCGGTAGGCTCGGGCTCGGTCGTGACTGGCGAGGAAGGTGGCGTCCACCACCGGGGAGCGGCCGGAAGTCCCCTGCAGAGCACCGCGCGCCTGGGTGCCTGGGTCGGTGCCCCGTGCACCGTTTCGCATCCGTCGAGACCCAGGAGCATGACATGGCCCAGACCTCCCAGCCCATCATCGAGCCCGTCGGGGACCAGGTCCCGCTGCGCCGGGCGCTGATCTCCGTCTACGACAAGACCGGGCTCGAGGACCTCGCCCGGAGCCTGCACGAGGCCGGGGTGCGGATCGTCTCCACCGGCTCCACGGCCAAGACCATCGCTGCCGCGGGCGTTCCGGTCACCCCCGTCGAGGAGGTCACCGGCTTCCCCGAGTGCCTCGACGGTCGCGTCAAGACGCTCCACCCGCGCGTGCATGCCGGCGTCCTCGCCGACCGCCGCCTGGCCGCCCATCGCGCCGAGCTGGCCGAGCTCGGCGTCGAGCCCTTCGACCTCGTGGTCGTCAACCTCTACCCCTTCACCCGGACCGTCGCCGCCGGGGCCGGGGTGGACGAGTGCGTCGAGCAGATCGACATCGGCGGGCCCACGATGGTGCGTGCCGCCGCGAAGAACCACCCCTCCGTAGCGGTGGTGGTGGACCCGGCCCGCTACGACGACGTCGCCGCCGCGGCCCGTGCGGGCGGGTTCTCCCTCGCCCAGCGCCGCGCCCTCGCCGTCGCCGCGTTCGAGCACACCGCCGCCTACGACGTCGCCGTGGCGAGCTGGATGAGTGAGGTCTTCGATGGCGCCGCCGCGGCCGCCGCGCTGCCCGGATTCGTCGGCGGCGCCTGGCAGCGCCGGGAGTCGCTGCGCTACGGGGAGAACCCGCACCAACGCGCCGCCCTCTACACGGGCGAGGGCGAGACCACCGGCATCGCCAACGCCGAGCAGCTGCACGGCAAGGCCATGAGCTACAACAACTACGTCGACGCCGACGCCGCAGTGCGCGCCGCCTACGACCACGCCGGCCCCGCCGTCGCGGTCATCAAGCACGCCAACCCGTGCGGCATCGCCACCGGTACCGACATCGCCGACGCCCACCGCAAGGCCCACGCCTGCGACCCCGTCTCCGCCTACGGCGGCGTCGTCGCCGCGAACCGGCCGGTCACCGCCGCGATGGCGGAGCAGGTGGCGCCGGTGTTCACCGAGGTCGTGTGCGCGCCCGCGTTCGAGCCGGCGGCCCTGGAGATCCTCTCCCGCAAGAAGAACGTGCGCCTGCTGGTCGTCGACCCGGGCCCGCGCACCGGCACCGACCTGCGCCCGATCACCGGCGGCGTGCTCGCCCAGGACCGCGACGCCGTCGACGCCCCCGGGGACACCCCCACCGGGTGGACGCTGGCGGCCGGGCCGGCCGCGGACGAACGCACCCTGGCCGACCTCACGTTCGCGTGGCGGGCCGTGCGCGCCGCCCGCTCCAACGCGATCCTGCTGGCCCACGACGGTGCGAGCGTGGGCGTGGGCATGGGGCAGGTCAACCGCGTCGACTCCTGCCGCCTGGCGGTCGAGCGGGCCAACACCCTCGGCGCCCCGGTGACCAGCGAGGTCGAGGGCGCCGGTGGCGCCGAGAACGCCGACGACGCCGCCCGGGCCGGAGCCCCCGAGCGGGCCCGCGGGGCGGTCGCCGCCTCGGACGCGTTCTTCCCCTTCGCCGATGGGCTCCAGGTGCTCATCGACGCCGGCGTGCGCGCCGTCGTCCACCCGGGCGGCTCCATCCGCGACGCGGAGGTGATCGCGGCCGCGAACGCCGCCGGGATCACCATGTACTTCACCGGGACGCGCCACTTCGCGCACTGACAGCGGCGCCCCTGGGCCGGTCCGGGACCGGGCGCCGGGCGGGGCGGCAGGGCCTGGCGGGCGCGAGGGGGGCGACGCCGGTGCGGCGCACCCGCGGCGCGGCCGGCGTGCGTCGTGGGTCCGGAGCGACTCAGCGCACGGCTTTGCGCAGCGGCACGCCCGGGTCGGCCGCGCGGTCGAGGTCGAGGACGGGGCGGGCCCCGCCTGCCAGCAACTTGCGCAGCGGGCCGACGTCGCGCGGCCGGTCCACCGTGAATCCGGCCGTCAGGCGGCCGGTGACGGGTCCTCCGGTGGCCGGTCGGCCGGTGGCCGGTTGGCCGGCGACGGGTCGGCCGGTGGCATCCGGGCCCCCGGCATCCTGGTCCGAGAGCTCGACGAACAACGCGGTCCACCCCGCCCCGTCCTCGCGCAGCACCAGCTCGGCCTGCGCCGTCGGGACGCCGACGAACGTCAGGTCGTGGCCGAGCTGGGTGGAGAACACGTACGCCGCGGCCGGCGGCGCCGCCCGCCCCCCGAGCAGGTCGGTGACCAGCGCGGCCGGGTGCGTCAGCGCGCCGTCCCAGTGCCCGCCGGGCACGAGGCCGAGCCCGGGCACCGTCATGTCCGCGCAGTCGCCCACGGCGCGCACGGATGCCGGCCCGCCGACCACCCGGCCGCCCGGATCCACCGGCACGGCGCCCCGCCCCGTCAGCGGCACGGCCCCGGCGAGCCACCCGGTGGCCGGTCGCGCGCCGACGGCGACCAGGACTGCGTCGGCGTCGAGCCGCTCGCCGCCCGAGAGCGTGACCGCCCCACCCGCCACCCCGCGCACCTCGACGCCGCAGCGCAGGTCGATGCCGGCCGCCGCGTACCAGGGCACGGTGCGGGCGCCGAGCTCGCCCCCGATCTGGCGGTGCAGCGGCGTGGGCGCCGCCTCGAGCACCGTGACGTCGACGCCGCGCGACGCAGCGACCCCGGCGATCTCCGCGCCGATCCAGCCCGCACCCACCACGACCAGCCGCGCGCCCGGGCGCAGCGCAGCCCGCAGCGCGGCCGCGTCCGGGGCCTCGTGCAGCACCAGCGCCCCGGTCCAGCCGCTCGGGACGATGGCGTGGGCGCCGACGGCGAGCACGACGACGTCCGCCCGGATCTCCTCGCCGTCCGCCGGCGTGAGGGTGGCGCCGTCGTCGTCGGCCCGAAGTTCCACTGCGGTGCGGGCGAGCAGCACCCGGTCCGCAAGGGTGTCCAGGTCTCCGTACCCCTCGTCCGCGAGCCAGACGGGGGAAGGGCGGGTGAAGAGCTCCTTCGACAGGGGCGGGCGGTCGTAGGGGGCCAGCCCCTCCGCACCGACGACGGTAACCGTCCCGGTGAACCCCCGGGCGCGGAGCTCGGCGACGGTACGCAGCCCGGCGAGGCCGGCCCCGACGACGCACACGGACCTCGGCGGGCGCGCCGCGGCGCCGGTCAGATCGCGGTTTCCGGTCGGATCGGGCACGGTGCCCACGGTAGTCTCAGGCGCATCATGTCCAGCACGACAGCACTCCGCGCCGCGGTCATGGTCGCGACCGTCGTCGTGATCGCCGGGGTCTGCGTGCTCGCCGTCGTCGTCGACGGACGGACGGCCGTCCTGGCGCTGGCGCTCGCGGTCGGTGCCGGGGCCGTGGGCCGGGCGGTCGTTCCGCCGTCGGTGGTGCTCTGGGCGCGCTCGCGGGCGTTCGACGTGACGCTGATGGCGGCGATGGCACTCGCCCTCGTGTACCTGGCCCCCTGGGGGAACGCGACTGTCGCGGGTGGCGGATGATCCGTTCGCTGTGGGTGAACGGGCTCCGGCCAGGTCGCAGGACTTGTGAGGATGGTCGGAAATGAGCGCTCTTGCCCTGGATATCGCCCTCGTCCTGTTCTTCATCCTCATCGGCGGTGTCTTCGCCGCGTCGGAGATGGCACTGGTCTCGCTGCGGGACGGTCAGGTGCGTGCGCTCGCCGGGCGCGGGGGCGCCGGGGCGAAGGTCGCCAAGCTCACGGGCGACTCCAATCGCTTCCTCTCGGCGGTGCAGATCGGCGTCACGCTCGCCGGGTTCTTCTCGGCGTCCTTCGGTGCCGCGCAGATCGCGCCGTCGCTCTCGCCGGTGCTCGAGTCGTGGGGTATGGCCACCGGCGTCGCGCACACGATCGCGTTCGTGGCCACCACCGTGGTCATCGCCTACCTCTCGCTCGTCTTCGGCGAGCTCGTGCCGAAACGGCTCGCGATGCAGAGCGCCGAGAAGTTCTCGCTCGTCGTCGCCACCCCGCTGGACTGGTCCGCCACCGTGCTGCGGCCGGTGATCTGGATCCTGGGTGCCTCCGTGAACGTGGTGATGCGCCTGCTGGGGCGCGACCCGAACGCGCAGAAGGAGGAGATGGACACCGGGGAGCTGCGCGCGATCGTGGCGGAGCACGAGGCGCTCGGTGCCCAGGAGCGGGACATGGTGGTCGAGCTCCTCTCGGTGGGGGAGCGGACCGTGCAGGAGGTCATGACCCCGCGCACCGAGGTCGAGTTCCTGGACGCGGCGATGCCCATCAGCGAGGCGCAGCCGCTGGTGCGCACGCTCGAGCACTCGCGCTACCCGGTGTGCGGGGAGAACAGCGACGACGTCCTCGGCTTCATCCACATCCGCGACCTGATCCATCCGGACCCCTCCGTCCGCACCGTCGGGGACCTGGTCCGCGAGATCGCGTTCTTCCCGACCGGCAAGCAGGTACTCAGTGCGCTCACCGAGATGAGGCACAACCACGCCCACCTCGCCGTCGTGGTCGACGAGTACGGCGGGACGGACGGCATCATCACGCTCGAGGACGTCGTCGAGGAGTTCGTGGGCCAGATCCAGGACGAGTACGACCGGGAGACGCCCGTCGTCGTCGGCGACGGCACGACGGAGTCGGCCTCCGGGCTGCTCGGCCGCGCCGAGACGGTCAAGATGCTCGGCCGGGGGCTGCCCGACGGTCCCTACGACACGCTCGGCGGATTCATCATGGCCCGCCTGGGCCGGGTGCCGGCCGTCGGCGACTCCGTCACCTGGGACGACGTCGTCCTCACGGTCACAGCGGTGGACGGGCGCCGGGTGGACCGCGTGGAGATCCGCCGGCCCTGACCGCCCGCCGTCGCGATGGCCCGGCCACGCGTCGTGCCCGGCGCGACCACGGTGCTCGCCGTCGCCAAAGTATCTCGATGTCGAGTAATCTATCTGTGGCGCCGGGGCCCCGGCGTCGCAGTCGAGACGCCCCGCGCGGGGTGGTCAGGAGTGTGGCGGGAATGGCGAAGATCAAGGTGGCCGGACCGGTCGTCG
>NZ_JBTSDU010000141.1:0-7573 GCF_054605595.1 Georgenia sp.
CCCCCCCCGCCCCGGCCACAGCACCGGGTGAGCCGCTGAGCCCGCGCGAGCGAGAGGTTCTCGACGCCCTCGTCCGGCACACCGGCGCGGTCAGCATCGCCGCCGAGCTCGGCCTGTCGGTCAACACCGTCAAGACCCATCTGCGGTCGGTGTACCGGAAGCTGGGGGTGAGCAGCCGCGAGGAGGCGCTCGCCGTCTCCCCCGCACAGCGCGGCGCCCGGGGGGACCGCTGACATGGGGGTACCCACCCGGCACCAGGCCACCACCGGCGACGGCGCGGGCCTGCCGCGCGTGCCGGTCACCTTCGGCCCCACGCCACGCGCCCGCCGACTCCTCGCGGGGCTGCCGACGATGGCGGTCCTGCGCGCTCCGCGCGGCTTCGGCAAGTCCTCCACGGTGGCACGGTGGCTCCGGCGTGCGGACCTGCCCGACCACGATGTCGTGTGGGTCAGTCTGCCGTCGAGCCCGACGGACGCTGCGACGTTCTGGGGGGTGGTCAGCGGCGCGCTCACCCGGGCCGGGTTCCTGGACCCGGGGGCGAGCACCGACGGGTGGGCGCTGCTGGCCCGGGACGCCCGGGAGCGGCGCCGGCACCTCGTGCTGGTCGTCGACGGGCTGGACCGGGTGCGCGACGTCGGCGTGGACGAGGAGCTCGTCAGCCTCGTGCAGCAGCACGACGGCCTGGACCTCGCACTCCTCATGCGGGGCCACCGCCCGGTGATCGCGCTCGCACGCGTGGCGCTCGAGGCCGTCGTCGTGCTGCGCGAGGACCTGGCGCTCGGACCGGCCGAGGTGGCCGAGCTGGCGCGGGCCATGGGCGTCGCCCTCTCCGCAGCGGAGGCGGCGCAGCTGGCGGTGGACCTCGGCGGCTGGCCCGGCCTGATCCGCGTCGCACTCCTCACCGCGGCCCGGACGGCGCGTGGGGGCCTCCTGCTCGACGACGCCGGCCTGGCCGATTACCTCCGCCTGATCCTGCAGGACGCCCAGCTGGCGGACGTGATGCCCGAGCTGCTCGCGCTCGCCGTCCCGGCCGAGCTGACGCCGGACGTGGTCGACCGCCTGCTCGGGGCGTCGGCGGACGAGGCGGTCCTGCGCGCCCGGTCCGGCGGCCTGCTGCCGGAGGGCGACGGGCGCCCGGCCTATCCCGCCCGGCTCCGTTCCCTCCTCCTGCGGATCCTGCGCGAGGACGCCCCCGCGCGGTTCCGCGAGCTCAACCGCACGCTCGCGGAGCACCACTCCCGCGCTGCCGAGCCGCTCGCGGCGCTGCGCCACGCCTCGACGGCGCAGGAGCCCGCAATGGTCATGAGCGTCGTCGAACGGTGGTGGACGGAGCTGCTCGAGCACCCCGAGGCGGTGCGCGAGGCCCTCGCCCGGGTGCCGCCCGAGCTGCTGGACGCCTCCGCCAAGGCCCGGGTGGCCCGCGACCACATCCTCCGGCACTCGGCACCCCAGGGCTTCGTCGCCCCGGTGCCGGCGCCCGGGTGGCCGGACCTCGGGGCCCGCACCGCGGGCAGCCCGGCATCGGCGGCCGACGGCGAGGAGACGGCGGTCCTGCTGGGGCTGGGTACGGCGCGGCTCGTCGCGGGCGATCCGCTCGGGGCGGCCCGTGCGTTCACCGAGGCCCGCTCCGCCTTCGGCGGCGCACCGGTCGTCGACGGCGCCGCCGCCGAGGCCGCCGGTGGTCTGGCGCTGAGCCTCGCCCTCCTCGGGCACCCCGAGCCGGCCCGGCTGCACCTCCCGGTCGATGCGCCGGACGGTCTGGGGGCGGCGGCCGCCGTGCTCGTCCCGGTGCTGCTCGACCTCGACCGGCTCGGGAGCGGGCCGGCCCTCGCCACCGGTGCCGGTGCGCGGCTGACCGGCCGGCTCGTGGCGCTGGAGGCGGTGGGGACGTACGTGCGGGCCGGCCTGGCGCTCCACGCGGGGCGCGGCGCCGCAGCGATCGGCGAGGTCACCCGCCTGCGGCAGAGCCCGGCGGGCAGCACGGGCCTGGCCAAGGCCCTGCTCACCGCGACGCTCGTCGACCTCTACCTCGCCTCCGACCAGATCGACCACGCCCGCCGCCTCGTCGCCGCCGAATCGGCCGAGGGTCCCTGGGCGCGCGCCACCCACGCTCGCGTGGCGCTGGTCCGCGGTGACTTCGACGGCGTCCTCGACCTCACCGACGACGCCGTCGAGCAGGCGAGCCTGCACCCGCGCGCCGCGCTGGACCAGGCGCTGGCCCGCACCGTGGCAGCGAACCGGCTCGGTCGGTACCGCGTGGCGAGCGAGGCGCTGGACCTCGCGGTGGCAGTCGTGCAGACCTCGGGCATCGTGCGACGCCTGCTGCTGGTGCCGCGGCCGGATCTCGAGCAGGTGGCACGGACGGTGCCGCAGGCCGCCGAGCTGCTCGCCAGGCCGGAGCTGGCCGTCGCGGCCCAGGTGCCGATGCCGGACCTGACCAGGCAGCTCAGCCGCAGCGAGCGGCGCGTGCTCGGCGAGCTCGCTTCCGGGCGGCGGATCTCGCAGGTGGCGCGCCGCCTGTACGTCTCGGAGAGCACCGTCAAGACCCAGGTGCGATCCGTCTACCGCAAGCTCGAGGTCCACTCCCGCGGTGACGCCCTCGCCCGGGCCCGCGCGCTGGGGATCCTCCCGGCCGAGCAGGACCCGGGTACGTCCGAACCGGGACACGGGTAGGAGGTCCGTGGGCCGCGGCCGGGGAACGGGGGGACGGCGGCGCTGCCGGGCCGGTGATGTGACCGCCGTCACCGGCGGCCCGGTTCCTGGATCGGACCGGGATGCCGTAGGATGGACCGCTGGGCACGGCATCACGTGTTGCGACGCGTCTGCGCGCGCCGTGGCGGAGGTGCTGACGTCAGCTCATCCAGGCACAACCGAGGTTAGCGGGGGTTATGGCGAAGAAGGACGGCGTCATCGAGATCGAGGGCAGTGTTGTCGAAGCGCTGCCCAACGCGATGTTCCGCGTGGAGCTCAGCAACGGGCACAAGGTTCTCGCGCACATCTCCGGCAAGATGCGCCAGCACTACATCCGGATCCTCCCCGAGGACCGGGTGGTCGTCGAGTTGAGCCCGTACGACCTCACCCGAGGTCGCATCGTCTACCGCTACAAGTAACCACCACGATCGCGCCGTCGTGACCTGCCCACGGGCCTGCACGCGGCGGCGGAGGAAACATGAAGGTCAAGCCCAGCGTCAAGAAGATCTGCGACAAGTGCAAGGTCATTCGCCGACACGGCCGCGTCATGGTCATCTGCGAGAACCTGCGCCACAAGCAGCGTCAGGGCTGAACGAGTCCTGAACCGCCGAGCCCACCCGGCCCGGCACACACCGCACCACCAGCGCCCAGGCGCAACCCCCGGCTCGGAGGCCGGGGCCCGCAACCGCGGGGTCGGTGGTGCACCAGACCTCCGACCCACAACAGGAGTCAAAGTTGGCACGTCTTTCCGGCGTCGACCTGCCGCGCGAGAAGCGGCTCGAGATCGCGCTCACCTACATCTACGGCGTCGGCCGTACCCGCGCCGCGCAGACCCTCGTGGCCACCGGCATCAGCCCTGACCTGCGCGTCAAGGACATGACCGACGACGACCTCGTCGCGCTGCGCGACTACATCGACGGCAACTTCAAGGTCGAGGGTGACCTCCGTCGCGAGGTCGCGGCGGACATCCGCCGCAAGATCGAGATCGGCTGCTACCAGGGCCTGCGCCACCGTCGTGGCCTCCCGGTCCACGGGCAGCGCACCAAGACCAACGCGCGTACCCGCAAGGGACCCAAGCGCACCGTGGCCGGCAAGAAGAAGGCCGGCAAGAAGTAGCAGTCCGGTCATCGCCACGGTCGTGCCGTGGTGGTGACCCGGTCCGACGACCTCACCCCAGGAGAAGAAACCCCCTATGCCTCCCAAGACTCGTACGGCCGCCGCGGTGCGCAAGCCTCGCCGCAAGGAGCGGAAGAACGTCGCCCACGGCCACGCCTACATCAAGAGCACGTTCAACAACACGATCGTCTCGATCACCGACCCGGCCGGTGCCGTCATCGCCTGGGCCTCCTCCGGTCAGGTCGGTTTCAAGGGCTCGCGCAAGTCGACGCCGTTCGCCGCGCAGCTCGCGGCCGAGGCCGCCGCCCGCCGCGCCCAGGAGCACGGCATGAAGAAGGTCGACGTGTTCGTCAAGGGCCCCGGCTCCGGCCGGGAGACCGCGATCCGCTCGCTCCAGGCGACCGGCCTCGAGGTCGGCTCGATCCAGGACGTGACCCCGCAGGCGCACAACGGCGCCCGCCCCCCCAAGCGCCGCCGCGTCTGAGCCTGCCCGGCCCTGCGGCCGCCCGGCTCAGCCGTACCACCCCGCCGACCGGACCGATGGTCGGCGGGTCCTCGCCACGGCGTCATATAGCGGACGCCGGCTGAAAGGAACAACCAGTGCTCATCGCACAGCGCCCCACCCTGACCGAAGAGGTCGTCTCCGACTACCGCTCCCGGTTCGTCATCGAGCCCCTGGAGCCGGGCTTCGGCTACACGCTCGGCAACTCGTTGCGTCGGACGCTCCTGTCCTCCATCCCGGGGGCCGCGGTCACGTCCATCCGCATCGACGGCGTCCTCCACGAGTTCTCGACGATCCCCGGTGTCAAGGAGGACGTCACCGAGATCATCCTGAACATCAAGAACATCGTCGTCTCCTCCGAGAACGACGAGCCCGTGGTGATGTACCTGCGCAAGCAGGGCCCCGGCGTCGTCACCGCCGGCGACATCACGCCGCCGGCCGGTGTCGAGGTGCACAACCCGGACCTGCACGTCGCGACCATCAACGCCAAGGGCAAGCTCGAGATCGAGCTGTCGGTCGAGCGAGGCCGCGGGTACGTCTCCGCCGTGCAGAACAAGAGCGCCGACGCCGAGATCGGTCGCATCCCGATCGACTCGATCTACTCGCCCGTCCTGAAGGTCACCTACAAGGTCGAGGCCACCCGGGTGGAGCAGCGCACGGACTTCGACAAGCTGATCGTGGACGTCGAGACCAAGAACGCGATCGAACCGCGCGACGCGCTCGCCTCGGCGGGCAAGACGCTGGTGGAGCTCTTCGGGCTCGCCCGCGAGCTCAACGTCGAGGCCGAGGGCATCGAGATCGGCCCGTCGCCGACGGACACCGCGCTCGCTCAGGACCTGGCGCTGCCGATCGAGGACCTCGGGCTGCTCTCGCGTTCCTACAACTGCCTCAAGCGGGAGGGCATCCACACCGTGGGTGAGCTCGTGGCACGCAGCGAGGCCGACCTCCTGGACATCCGCAACTTCGGCGCCAAGTCGATCGGCGAGATCAAGGAGAAGCTGGCCGGCCTCGACCTCAGCCTCAAGGACAGCCCCGCGGACTTCGACCTCGCCGCCAGCAGCGGCGAGGAGGACGACGCGTACGGCGACATCCAGTTCAGCGACGAGCAGCCCAGCTGACCTGCTGACCCGACATACCTACAGGAGAAATCATGCCTACACCCGCCAAGGGTGCCCGTCTGGGCGGCAGCGCTGCGCACGAGCGGCACATGCTGGCCAACCTCGCGGCCGCGCTCTTCGAGCACAAGAGCATCACCACCACGGAGCACCGGGCCAAGCGCCTGAGCCCCGTGGCGGAGCGCCTCATCACCCTCGCCAAGCGTGGTGACCTCTCCGCGCGTCGTCGCGTACTGGCCACGATCAGCCGCAAGGACATCGTCGCCGAGCTGTTCGAGCAGACGGCCCCGAAGTTCGCCGAGCGCGAGGGCGGCTACACCCGCATCACCAAGACCGCGAACCGCAAGGGCGACAACGCTCCCATGGCGGTCATCGAGCTCGTGCTCGAGCCCGTGAGCCCCAAGCAGGCCACGGTGCGCGAGGCCGAGAAGGCGACCACGCGTGCGGCCGTCGCGCCCGCGACCAAGGCCGAGGAGGCCACGGTCGAGGAGGCCAAGGTCGAGGAGGTCAAGGTCGAGGAGGCTCCGGAGGCGGAGGCTCCCGAGGCGGAGGCTCCGGAGGCGGAGGCTCCCGAGGTGGAGGCTCCCGAGGCCGAGGTGACGGAGGCCCTCGAGGCCGCCGGGACCACGGAGGCCGCCGGGACCGAGCCGGAGGGCGAGAAGGCCTGAGCCTTCCCCCGCAAGGGACCCGAACCCGCAAGAGACCCGCACCGACCGGTGCGGGTCTCTTGCTGTCTGCTGCTGTCTGCGCCGTTTGCGCTGTCTGCGCCGTTTGCGCCGTCGGCCGGTCGCCCTCAACCGCATCCGGGGGTCGGGGAGGTCAGCGGCTCATCAGCTCCCAGGCCCGCACCCCGCCGATGATGCCGGCGCTGTTGGGCACCACGACGACGTCGTCGTCGAGCTTGTCCAGCACCTGCGGGCCGATCCGGCGCGAGTTCCCGCCGCCGAGGTAGAGCCGGTCCCACAGGTACATGGGTCGCAGGGCCTCCACGAGCCGACGCACCCGCCGCGACCAGTGCGCATCCCCGAGACGCAGCCGCTCGTGCTCGCCGATGAAGTCGTCGTAGGTCAGGCCCCACCGGATCGGCCCCTGGCTGAGCTCGACGTGCGGGGCCAGCACGCCGCCGTCGAACACCGCGTTGCCCAGCCCGGTCCCGAGCGTGACGACCATCTCCAGCCCGGCACCAGCGACCACGCCCGCACCGTGCACCTCGGCGTCGTTGAGGACCAGGGTGGGCAGCTCCAGCGCCTGCTCGAGCGCGGTCCGCATGTCGAAACCGGACCAGTGCAGCACCAGCTCCGGCAGCACGCGCGTGCGTGGGCCGGACCTGGTGATGTAGTGCGGGGTGGAGACGACGACGCCGTGCCGGAGCATGCCCGGCATGCCCACCGTGACCCGGTCCGCCGACGGGAGCTGCTCGGCGAGCGAGACGATGATGCGCACCAGCCGCGCGGGCGGCAGCGGGTAGGGCGTCGTGGCCCGCACCGGCTGCGCGTGCATCGTTCCGGCGGCGTCGAGCACCGACGCCTTGATCCCGCCGCCGCCGCAGTCCACGGCCAACGTCGTGAGTGAGGGCTCCACGACGCGAGACTACCCGGGGGCGGCCGCCGTCACGGTGCGCCGGTCGTCCGGCCGACGGCGGGTCAGGCCGCGGCGGTCCAGGTGCTCCAGCAGGGGCAGGATCACCCGACGGGAGGTGCCCAGGCACACGCGGGCCTCGCTGGTGGTGAAGGGCTGGTCCAGGTTGGCGAGCAGGCGGACGGCCACCTCCCCGGCGTCGGGCAGCAGGACGATGCCCGGGCCGGGGCGCAGCACCCGGCCCGCCCGGGCGGCGGCGCCCAGGGCGCGCTCGTCCAGGCCGAGGTCCCGGAGCCGGTCCGCCGTCGGCGCCGCGAACGGGGCGTCGGCGAGATCGGCCGCCAGTGCCACGAGCGCCCGGTCGAGGGCCGGGGGCAGTGCGCCGCCGCCGCCGACGCTCACGCGGCCCGCCACCACGGCGAGCGGGGGGCGCAGCAGCGCCCGCAGCAGCGGCTCGGGCAGGTCGAGGTACCCGGCCAGAGCGGCGGGCGGCAGGCCCGGGCTGAGCGGCTCCGCGGCGTCGTGGGCGCGCACGGCTCGCTCGGCCGCCAGCGCGGCGGCGTCCGCACGA
>NZ_JBTSDU010000142.1:0-7392 GCF_054605595.1 Georgenia sp.
GACCCGCGCGGAGAAGCGGCGCGGCTACCACGACCTCATGGACGCCAAGGCCGCGGCCCGCGAGGAGCTGTGGCAGGAGCGCGACGCCGGTCACTGGGCCGACCCCGAGGAGTAGGACGGGTGCGGCGCGCGCCGCACCCGTCCTGACCTCCGCACCCCGAGATGCACGCGCGAGTGAGTGCCCGCTCCCGGTGACATCGACTGAGGCCTGCGCACAGTGGTGAGCATTTGCTGGTCATAGGCCAGCAGATGCTCACCACAACGCCGGCTCAGCCTGGTCGGCCCCCCGCAGTGCGGCCGGATGTTGTGGTTGAGCCGGACGTGGTTCGCGGCGGGGTCGTACTGCGCTTGAACGCGACGAGCCGGTCTGGCGTGCGTTCCCGGTGCACCGCCAGTGCCCGCGGGTCCGCCGGGGCGCGCCCGGACCCGCGAGCTGCGCGCGGCACGCGTTCCCCGTACACCGCCAGTACCTGCGGGCGCCGGTCGATCGTGCCGATCCAGATGCGTACCGAGCGCCGGACCGCACCGGGGCACGGGGCCGCGGTGGGGGATGATGTCCCTCGTGAACGTGCCGCTGACCAGCCGGGACGGGGTCGCGACGGCCCCACGCATCGTCGTCAAGGTGGGGTCGTCGTCCCTGACCGCCCCGGACGGCCGACTTGACCTGACCGCGCTGGGGAACCTGGTGGATGCCATCGCGCACCGCCGTGCCCAGGGCCAGCAGGTCGTGCTCATCTCCTCCGGTGCGATCGCTGCCGGCATCACCCCGCTCGGGCTGTCGGGAAAGCCGAAGGACCTCGCCACCGCGCAGGCGACGGCGAGCGTCGGCCAGGGGCTGCTCGTCGCCCGCTACACGGCAGCGTTCGCCGGTCACGACCAGCGGGTGGGGCAGGTGCTCCTCACGGCCGAGGACCTCATCCGCCGCACCAACTACGCCAACGCGCAACGCGCCCTCGAACGGCTCCTCACGCTCGGCGTCGTCCCGATCGTCAACGAGAACGACACGGTTGCCACCGACGAGATCCGGTTCGGCGACAACGACCGGCTCGCCGCCCTCGTCTCCCACCTCGTGCGGGCCGACGCCCTCGTGCTGCTCACCGACGTCGACGGCCTCTACGACGGGCCACCCGACCGGCCGGGCGCGCGGCTCATCCGCGAGGTGTCCGGCCCGAACGACCTGGCAGGCGTCGAGGTCACCGGGCGGGGCAGCGAGATCGGCACCGGCGGCATGGTGACCAAGCTCGACGCCGCCTCGATGGCCACCCAGTCCGGCATCCCCGTAGTACTGACCTCGGCCGCCAACGTGGTGCCGGCCCTGGCGGGGGAGGACGTCGGCACGTGGTTCGCCGCCACCGGCCGGCGCAAGTCCGCCCGACGGCTCTGGCTCGCCCACGCCGCACAGGTACGCGGCCGCCTCCACCTCGACGCCGGCGCCGCCCGTGCCGTCACCGAGGGGAAGCGGTCGCTGCTCGCCGCCGGGATCGTCGGTGTCGACGGCGAGTTCGAGGCCGGCGACGCCGTCGAGCTGGTCGGTCCCGACGGTCTCGTGGCCCGCGGGCTCAGCGGCTACGGCTCGGTGGAGATCCCCGACATGATGGGCAAGTCCACGTACCAGATGCGGGAGGACGGCTCGGACGGCCATCCCCGCGCCGTCGTCCACCGCGACGACCTGGTCCAGATCCGGTCCCGCCGGCGTTGACGTCGGTCCAGATCCGGTCTCGCCGGCGTTGACGTCGGTCCAGATCCGGTCCCGCCGGCGTTGACGTCGGTCCAGATCCGGTCCCGCCGGCGCGCCCGACAGGTGGACGGTCGTTGACACTCGAACCGTGCCTGCCTTAGTTTCACGTCAGGTTCAGAGCACCAGTGCGCACCCAGTGCGCTAAGTCCCGGCTTGCTGGTCGACAACCCCCGTGTGCGGGGGTGCCCCGGGAGATGACCTGGTCCCGCCTCCCGGCGGGGCAACGCACGGCACCTCAGGGTGCATGAAGCAGAAGGAACCAGGACGACCATGAACACGCCCGTGAGCCCCAGGCAGATCGCTCTCTCGCCTTGCCGCTCCATGTGCATGTCCATGTGCTGCCGTTCGCGAATGTCGGCCTGACGACGTTCCCCGCGATGCCCCGGTGCGCTCTGCGCTGACGCATCACCCCTGACCTCGAGCCCTCCGTCCCCGGCGTGTGAGACGCCACCGGGCGGAGCCGGTCGGTCAGGATCCTTCAGCCTTCTCGCGGCCGACGTCCCTCGACGCGCCCGACGACACCCCTGGATGTGTGCCATGCCTGTCTCCTACCTCCCCACCCGTACCGCCTCCACCTCGACCAAGGTCACCGTCGGCCTCGACCTGACCGGCCTCGGCGTCGGCGACGCCACCGACGGCTTCTCCGCCGACCTCCCCGTGGAGACGGCGAACCTCGCCCGTCTCTCCTCGTTCACCAAGGCCGCGCACGACGGCGGCGTCGACTTCGTCACTCTCGGCGAGCGGTTCCGCCTCCGTAGCGACCGTGCCGTGCGTGCCAACTCGTGGCTCGACCCGGTCGTCGCGGTCCGCCGCATCAGCCCGCACGCCGGCGCCGCCGGACTGGTCGCGACGCTGCCCGCCGCCGGTGCGGACCTCTCGCTCGTCGCCGGCGAGCTGGGCCAGGTTCCCGCCACGAACGGGACCTGGACCGGACTGCAGCTCGGCGACCCGCGCGGCGGCGAGGTCCTGGCCCACACGCTGGAAGCCGTGAGCCGCGCATTCTCCGCCACCCGATCCACGCGGGTGGCGGCGCCGCGAGTCGTCGTCCCGGTCAGCACGGACGGCGAGGTCGAGCCCGCCGGCAGCTTCGCCGATGTCGTGCGGATCCGTGAGACGGACCTCGAGTGGGCCCGCGAACTGCGTTACGGCGTCCGCGCCGCGGCGCGTGCCGCCGGCCGGGACGTGCGTGTGCTCGTCGACCTGCACACCGTCATCTCGGGCGACCGCGACACCGCCCAGGCGCGCGCCGCGCTCATCGGGGACATCGCCGGCCCCGACGCCGCCTGGGCCGGGGCGCTCTCCGCCGTCGGCACCGTTGCGGACGTCGTCGAGCTCGTCCAGACGTGGCTGCAGGCCGGCGGGGCGGACGGGTTCGTCGTCCTGCCGGGGTCGCTGCCGGCGGACGTGGTGGCGTTGTTGCGCGGCGTCCTGCCGGCGCTACGCAGCCGCGGCCTGGTGGCGGAGCGCACCGTCGCCGCCCGCCCCGCGGTGCAGCGGCCGCAGGACCCGACGCACGCGGCCGCCCAGGTCGCCCGCCCAGCGGTGCGGCGACCCCGGGCGGTCTCGGTCGCCTGACCGCGCTCCGGTCAGGCGCTGCGCCGCGGTGGCGACTTCCTGGCCGCGGCGCCCTTCGGGGCGGGCACCTCGGACGCCACCTTCTTGGCCGGGGCCTCCTTTGGGACGGGCACCTCGGACGCCGCCTCCTCGGACGCCGCCTCCTTGGACGCCGCCTCCTTGGCCGCCCGCTCCGGAGCGACCTTGCCCTGGGCCGCCTTGCCGGACCCGGCCGAGCTGTGGGCTGTGGCGTCGCCGCCCGCCTTCTTGCCGCGGGAGGCCTCGACGGATCGGCGCAGCGCCTCCATGAGGTCGAGCACCTCGGCCACCTCGCCCTCCTCGGCCTCGCCGAACGTGGCGGCGGTGTCCACGGCCTCACCCTGTTCCAGCTTGGCCTCGATGAGCTGACGCAGCTCCACCTGGTACTCGTCGGTGAACGACGCGGGCTCGAAGTCGGACTCGAAGCTCGCGACGAGTGCCGCCGACATCTGAAGCTCCTTGGCGCTGATGCGCACCTGCTCGTCCAGCTCGGGGAGCTCGGCGGCCCGCACCTCGTCCTCCCACAGCAGCGACTGGAGGACGAGGGCCTCGCCGCGCACCCGCAGCGCCCCGAGGCGGGTCTTCTCCCGCAGCGTGAACGTCACGATGGCGGTGCGGTCGGTCTCCTCGAGAGTCCGTCGCAGCAGCACGTAGGACTTCGTCGACGTCGAGTCCGGCGCGAGGTAGTACGTCTTCTGCATCATGATCGGGTCGAGCTGCTCCGAGGGCACGAACTCGAGCACGTCGATCTCCCGGGAGCGCTCGACCGGCAGCGCCTCGAGGTCCTCGTCGGTCAACACCACGGTCCGCTCGCCGTCGCCGTAGGACTTGGCGATGTCTCCGTACTGCACGATCTCACCGCACACCTCGCACCGGCGCTGGTAGCGGATCCGCCCGCCGTCGGCCTCGTGGACCTGGTGGAGCTCGACGTCGTGGCTCTCCGTCGCGCTGAAGAGCTTGATCGGCACGTTGACCAGCCCGAACGTGATCGAACCCTTCCAGATCGCGCGCATCGCACACCTCGAATCCGACGAAACCGGCAACAGATCGATGATCCCCGAGATCGTCGCGCTCAGCGACCCCATGTGCGCCGGCGCCGGCCAGGGGTGGTGGCGAACCCGCTCGGCCGGTGTTCCCGGCCCTGGGGCCGGGCCCCGGTGAACCGCGCCGCGACCGTCCGGTCCGCCCGGGCGCTACCTGTGCGCGGGTGCGGCCGGGCAGGTGAACAGCCGGTTCTCCGGGTCGAGCTGGGGAAGGATGCTGTCGGCGATCTTCTTCAGCTGGCGCACCTGGGCGGACGTGAGGTGGTCGAAGATCAGCGCACGGACGTTGTCGACGTGCCCGGGCGCGGTCTCGACCACCTTCTCCCACCCGGCGTCGGTCAGCACCGCCATGGTGGAGCGCCGGTCGTCCGGGACGGGCCGACGATCGACCCAGCCCTCGTTCTCGAGCCGGTCGACCAGGTGCGAGAGCCGGGACACGCTCATGCTCGCCAGCTGTGCCAGGCGGCTCATCCGGATCGAACGCTCAGGATGCTCGGAGAGGGCGGAAAGGACCACGTACCCCGCGTGCGTCAGCTTGGCGTCCCGCTGGAGCTGGGCGTCGAGGGTGCCGGGCAGCAGCATGATCGCGGCCATCAGCGAGCGCCAGGCCGCCTCCTGCTCGTCCGTCAGCCAGATCGTCTTGTCCATGGCCACAGAGTACATGGATTGGATTTGATGCTTCAAGCGAACATGGTCACGTAACAGGTTGAGGCATCAAGTGTTTGGGGTTATGTTGTGACATGCCACCTCACGCGGGTGACCGGATCGGCCGGACCACCCGTCCTCGTCCACGCCCGCCACCAGCACAAGGAGCACCACCATGACCTCTCTGACCATCATCGGCGCCGGCAACATGGCCCGCGGCATCGCCACCCGCGCGGTCGCCGGTGGCCACAGCGTCCAGCTCCTGGCCCGCGACGAGTCCAACGCCGGCGCCCTGGCGAACAAGCTGACCGGCACCGTCACCTCGGGCCCGCTGGCTGCCGCCATCACCGGCGACATCGTCGTCCTCGCGCTGCCCTACGACGCCGCCCTCAGCGTCGCCGCGGACCTCCGTGACGCGCTGAACGGCAAGGTCGTCATCGACATCACCAACCCGGTCGACTTCGCCACCTTCGACACGATGGTCACCCCGGCCGACTCCTCCGTCGCCCAGGAGATCCAGCAGGTCATCCCGGCCGCCGCGGTCGTCAAGGCGTTCAACACCACCTTTGCCGGGCCCCTCGCCGGTGGCGGCGTCGTCGCGGGCGAGAAGCTCGACGTCTTCGTCGCGGCGGACGACACCGACGCCAAGGCCGCCGTCACCGCGTTCGTCGAGTCCGCCGGCATGCGCGCCATCGACGCCGGCTCGCTCAAGCGCGCCCACCAGCTCGAGGCCACCGGCTTCCTGCACATGGCGATCCAGGGTGGCCTCGGCAACACCTGGAGCACCGCCGTCAAGATCCTCGGCGCCTGATCCCAGCCCGGCCCCGCCGTCCTCGCACCGGCTCAGCGACACCGCCCCGGGCACCCCGTTGGTCTACGACTTCGGCGGGTTCGACCCCCGTCACTACCAGATGACCTACGCGACGCCGGAGGCCTCCGACCTGCTGCGCCGCGTCGTCGCCGCCCTGCCGGACACCGAGCCCGTCCACCAGTACCGGGGCCGCGGCCTCGACCACGGTGCCTGGGTGCCGCTGAAGATCATGTACCCCCTCGGCGATGTGCCCGTGCTGCAGATGTCGATGCCCACGCAGGACCCGGACGCGCTCATGGCGCTCGGTGCGCGCCTCCGTGCGCTGCGTGAGGAGGGCGTGCTGGTCGTCGGCTCCGGCTTCATGACCCACGGGCTGGCGTTCATGACGCGGGAGATGCTCGAGGGGGCCGTCCCCACCTGGTCCTCCGACTTCGACGACTGGGCCGCCGACGCCCTCACGCGTGGCGACGTCGACACCCTGGCGGCCTTCCGGTCCAAGGCACCGGGTATGCCGTACGCGCACCCCACGGTCGACCACTACGTCCCGCTCTTCGTCACGCTCGGCGCGGCGACGTCGGCGGACGCGGCGGTGACGACCGTCATCGACGGGTACATGATGGGCTTGGCCAAGCGGTCCTTCCAGGTCGCCTGAACCGCTGCGGCCCCCCGGCCTGTCGACCACCGGCCACCCCCGAACCGGCACCTCTGCCCACCTCGGGGCCTGACCTCGATCCCTCAAGGAGCACCATGACCACCTTCGCTGTCACCGGAGTCACCGGCCCGTTCGGTCGCACCGTCGTCGAGCAGCTGCTCGTCCGCGGCGTCGCCCCCGCCGACGTCGTCGCCATCGCCCGCACGCCCGAGAAGGCCCAGGATCTCGCCGCGCGCGGCGTCCAGGTGCGCGAGGGCGACTACGACCGGCCCGAGACCCTCGAGACGGCACTGGCCGGCGTCGACCGCCTCCTGCTGGTCTCGGGCTCAGAGATCGGGAACCGCGTGCCCCAGCACGGCAACGTGGTCACCGCTGCGGCCCGCGCCGGCGTCGGCCGGATCGGTTACACGTCCATACTCCGCGCCGACGACACCCCGCTGGTGCTGGCCCCCGAGCATGCCGCGACCGAGCAGCTCATCGCGGAGTCCGGCATCCCCGCCACGGTGCTGCGCAACCCCTGGTACTCCGAGAACTACACCGGCCAGGTCGACCGGTACGTCGCCACCGGCGTGGTCCTGCACGCCGCGGGGGAGGGCCGCATCGCCGCCGCCACGCGCGCCGAGCTGGCCGAGGCCGCCGCCGTCGCGCTGCTCCAGGAGGTTGACGGCGACGTGGTCCACGAGCTCGCCGGCCCGGCCTTCACCTACACCGAGCTGGCTGAGGCGGTCACCGATGCCACCGGCACCGCCGTCGTCGCGAAGAACGTGACCGCGAAGGAGTTGGCGCAGGCTCTCGCCGACGCCGGGCTCGACGCCGGCACGGTCGACTTCCTCGTGGCGGTGGACCAGAACATCGCCGACGGCGCGCTCGACGGCGACACGACCGACCTCGACCGGCTGCTCGGGCGCCC
>NZ_JBTSDU010000143.1:0-7064 GCF_054605595.1 Georgenia sp.
CCAACGAGCTGCTGGCCTTGGCCAGCCCCGGCGCGGACGCCATCATCCGCGACGACCTGCTGATGGCGATGGCGCTTCGCCGCGACCTCTCGTTCTACCGCGGCACCGGCGCGGAGACGCAGCCCACGGGCGTCTACCTCTGGACGAAGGCGGGCAACCACGCCAACCAGACCGGCACCACGCTGGCCGCGGTGGTGGCGGACTACCTCGGGCTCTGCCGTCTGGTCGAGGAGTCGAACATCCCGATGGACTCGGCCGCTTTCGTCATGGCGCCGCGGACCTTCTGGGGCCTGGCGAAGATGCTCGACACCCAGGGCAACTTCGTCTTCATGCCGATGCTGATGGCGGGCAACCTGTTCGGGTTCCGCTTCGGCAAGACCACGCAGATCCCCACGAACGTGGCGGGGGCGCAGTCGGAGGTCTACTTCGGCGTGCACAGCGACGTGCTGCTGGGCCGCGACGAGAGCCGCCCGCTCGAGGTGGAGATGCAGCCGAACGGCGCGTACCACAACGGCACCGCGGTGGTGGCCGGCTTCTCGAACGACACCACGCCGATCCGCATCCTCGAGTCGCACGACGTCGCGGCCCGCCACGACAACACCTTCGCGATCCTCGAGCAAGTCACGCTCAGCTAACCGAGCGGCACACCCTTCACCGCCGCGCCCAGCTGACGGGCGCGGCCCTCACCACGCAGACCCGCAGCCAGGAGAACCAGATGACCGCTCAGACCATCACCGGAATCGGCGCCGAAGTCGCCGCGAAGATCGGCCTCGTGCCGGCCGCGCGCGCCGCGGGCGCCGTCAACGGTACCGGCATCGATCGCCGGGGCTTCAACTCGTGCGTGCTGGTCGCGAAGACCGGCGCCCTCGCCGGCACGCCCACCACGCAGACGTTCGACGCGAAGCTCCAGCACAGCGACACGCTCGCCGGCGTCTACGCCGACTTCGTGCCCTCGGTGCCCCAGCCCACCCCGAGCGGCGCCGTGGCGCAGATCACCACGGCCGACACCATCAAGAAGCGGTCGATCGACCTGAAGACCGCGAAGGCCTTCATCCGCGTGGTGGGTACCACCGCCTTCACGGGCGGCACCACGCCCACCATGGAGAGCGACGCGACCCTCATCCTCGGCGGCGCCGACGTCCTGCCCACCGCGGCCGACGAGTCGTAAGCAGACCTCAAGAGGCGCGCCGTAAGCCGGGCCACCGGTGAGCGCCAGGCAGCACGACAAGCAGGACCCCGGCCGTGTGCCGCCCGGGCAAGTTTCACCATCACTCACCCATTCCCGAGACAGCCCCATGGCCCTCAAGCTCCTGCGCCTCACCAAGCACTACGGCTCCAACACCGCGGGCGAGACCTGCGGGTTCTCTCCGGAGACCGCAGCACACATCCTCAAGAGCCAGGGCGGCGAGCTCATCGGCGACTTCGACCCCGCTCGCCACATCGTGGTGCAGCGCGACGGGAAGACCGTCATCGCCGAGGCGGAGCCCGAGCTCGACGCCGCGGGCAAGCCGACCGGCAACCTGATCGAGAAGAAGACGAAGCCCGAGGCGAAGAAGTAACAGCCATCAACGGCGACAGCACCCCAGGCGCTCGATGCCTGGGCCAATTCCAGGGGACCCGTGGACTCCGACCTGACCACAGCGGCGACTGCGGCCGACGTGCTCGGCGTGAGCGCCGCTGACGCGAAGCTGCCGCGCCTCATCGGCGCCGCCTCGGAGTCGATCCGCCGCTATATCAACCGCCCCCAGCTGCACTACGCCGCCGCCTTCGTGGAGCGGCTGCCCGGCTACCTGCAGCAGGTGCGGCTCCGCCTGGGTCTCCTGCCGATTCTCTCCGTCGCCTCGGTCGTTCTGCCTGACGGCACCTCGCTCGCGGCCAACGAGTACGTGCGAGAGGACGATGACGCCGGCGTGCTCTACCGCTCGGTGGGCTGGCCCTGGACTGGGCTGGTGCGCGCAGGGGCGCTCTACGACAGCCCGGCCGTGGGCACCGAGGCGAAGACCATCGTCGTCACCTACGCCGGGGGCTGGGTGACGCCGGCGATGGCGGGCACGCGCACGCTCCCCTTCGACCTCGAGGAGGCCTGTCTGCAGGCGGTCTCCGCGATGTACCGGCGCCAGGGCATCGATCAACTGGTCGCCTCCGAGTCCCTGGGCGACTACTCGGTCTCGTTCCGCGAGGTCCCTCCGCTCGAGGGGCTGGTGCCCGCGAGCGTGCTCGCGCAGCTCTCCGGCTACCGGAGGCTCCTCGGATGAAGCTGACCGACTCCCCCGGCTGGCCTCCGTGGCTCGAGGTCACCTCAGAGAAGAAAGGCAGTGTGCTCCACCTGCGCGTGAAGCTGAGCACCTGGCGTCAGCGGCTCGGCTTCGCGGTGTGGGTCGCCTGCGATCCACAGATCCTCCGATGGTGGGAGCGACCGCTGTTCGTCCTTTGGTTCGTCCTCTTCCGGAGCTCACCGTGATCACCGCGAACCAACTCGTGGCCCATGCGGTGGGTGACTACCTCCTCCAGTCCGACTGGATGGCCCACGAGAAGGCGAAGCGTTCTGCAGCTGCAGCGGTGCACGCGCTCTCATATGGGCTCGCATTCCTGTTCCTCGACCCCTCGCCGGCGGCGCTGCTGGTGATAGTCGGCACGCACTTCCTCATTGATCGCTTCCGCATGGCGCGCTTCGTGGTGTTCGCGAAGAACTTCTTCGCCCCGCGCTCGGAGTGGCCGAAGTGGGCCGACTGTAGCGGCACCGGCTACTCGAACTCTCGGCCGCCCTGGCTGTCGGTCTGGCTGCTCATCATCGCTGACAACGTGCTGCACGTGCTCATCAATGCGCTCGCTCTGAGGTTCCTATGAGCCTGGCGCGCATCCTCACCCAGACCGCCTACGTGGCCTCGGTCACGGGCATCGACGGCCGGGGGAAGCCCGCTTACGGCGCCCCGGTGGCTCGCAAGGTGCGGGCGGAGATGCGCCGCACCATGGTGACGAAGGCGACGGGAGAGGAGGCAATCTCAACTCACCGCCTCTGGTGCGCCGAGGCAATCAACCTGACGGACCGGGTCTGGCTCCCCGGGGAGAACAGCGCGAACGCCGAGGCATCCCGCCTGCCGCTCGCAGTCGAGTCCGCCTCCGACTTCGGCGGCGTCAAGACGCTGTGGAAGGTGCAACTATGAAGGTCGTCGATGTCCTCATGGAGTTGGAAGGCGGGCCCGCACTCCTGCGCGCGCTGAGGCGCCAAGAGAAGGCCTTCCTCGACGAGCTCGCGAACGCGCTGCCTGCGGAGGGCCAGGCACTGATGAACAGCGCGAACGCCAAGGCGCCCAGGGGGAGCGGGACGCTTGCGGGCAGCTCGAGCGTGACCACCGAGGTCAATGAGTCGAAGGGCCGCGTGCGCGTGGCGGCCGCGTACCTCGACGAGAAGGCGGCCGCGGTGCACGAGGGGGTGCACTGGGGTGAGAAGGTCGAGGGGACCAAGGGCTTCAAGTGGTACGAGCGGGTGCTCAACGGCTTCGAGGCAGGCTTCGTCTCGCGCATCGGGGCGCGGCTGAAGCGCATGGTCGGTGGCGCATGAGCTCGGTCTTCCCCAGCCCCGTGGGTCCGGCCACCACCGCGAAGCGCGGCACCATGTCTGCTGCCGACAAGGCGAAGCTCGACGCCGTCACTGGCACCAACACCGGCGACGTGGCGCTGGGCGCCGTGGGCACAACGCCTGCAGCTGAGGGCGCCTCGCTCGCCGGGCAGGTGCTGACGCTGCAGCCTGCCGACGCGACGCACCCGGGAGTGCTCACCACCGGCGCGCAGACCATCGGCGGGGTGAAGACCCTCACCGCTGCTGTGCTGGCGGGAATCACGTCGATCACCGAGGCAGTGACGTCGCTCGTGCGCGCGGTCGGCGTGTCGCTGGTGCTGCGCTCGTCGCTGGGCGCGGGGGCGTCGGATAAGTGCGTGGTGGTCGGGAGCAGCGAGGTCGACGGCACGGTGAACGCGAGCGCGCAGATCTGGACCGCAGCCACAGGGATCGGCGGCACGCAGGTAGACGTGGCGTGGTTCCGCAAGGACGGCGCGCTTCGCAACGCGAGCGGCTACGTGGCGCGCGGCAAGTCGGCCACCAGCGGATTCCTCTACGTAGGTGACGACGTAGGAACCCGGATGGTCTACGGCTCGCAGACCATCACTTGCGGTACTGGGATCGCGCTCAACTCGACCGGCACTTACCTGAACGTCTACGTCGGGTCGGCCATCAGCAAGTCTTACGCTGCCGACGGTGCCACTGCCGCCGCGTTCGACGTTGACACCAACACTGCATGGTCGAACGCCGCCGCGACGCTTCAGAGGTGGCGCAACGCGGGCACCACGAAGTCCTCGATCATGAGCAACGGCGAGTTCGAGCACGCCGTGGCGGGCGCGGGCATCGTCCTTAAGTCCCCCGACGGAACCCGCTACCGCCTCACCGTCGCCAACGGTGGAACCCTCGTCATCGCAGGAGCCTGATCATGGGAATCATCGCCACCGCACGCACCGCCTTCCGCGCCGACGCGCTGCCTGAGGTGACGCTGGGGGCTGACGCTGAGGACCCGGTGCCCTGATGGCTGACCGGATCTCCTTCAGGCTGCGTGACGCGACGACGGGAGCCGCCCTCCTCGGGATGGTTCCGTCCCCGCTTCGTTACCGCCTGCGAGCGGGCGGGCGCCGAGCTGGCCGACGTGGGCAAGCACATCCTCCCCAAGTTGCTGCCCATCCTCGAAGGCGAGACGGTCAAGCAGTTCGCCGCACAGGGGGCCGGACCCCAGGCAGGCAGCTGGGCGCCACTCAGCACCTCGTACGCGCGCTGGAAGAAAGCGCACTACCCCGGCCGCCCCACTCTCGTGCGCACGGGCAAGCTGGCCGACGCGCTGGCCGACTCGGGGGCACCCGGCGCCCGCCGCGACATCTCTGGCGACTCGCTCACCTTCGGCACCACCGGCCTGCCGTACGCGAGCTTCCACCAGACCGGCACCGGCCGCATGCCCGCGCGCCCCGAGTTCGACTTCGGGCCCGACATGGAGGCGGCGATGCTGGGCGCGGTGAAGGACGGCGTGCGCGAGGCCGTGAAGGAAGCCTTCGACGGGCTGGCCGACTTCGAGGGCGACACCTTCGAGGGGCAATCCGTGCTGAGCGGCACGAAGGGCGGCCGCTACGTCGTCGGCGGCAACGGGCGGCGCACGTACCTCAAGCAAGGGCCGAACGGCGCCGTCACCAAGAGGAGCTTTGCGCGATGAGCAACGTCAACACGCCCGTCGTCGGACCGGCCACGGCCTCGCGGCGCGGCACCATGTCGGCGGCCGACAAGGCGAAGCTCGACGGCTACCCCGACACGCCCTCGACGGGTGCCGTCTCCTCCGTCACCGAAGCGAACGGCCTCACGCTCACGGCGGGTGACCTCGCTCTCGGCGCTGCTGGTGCTGCTGCTGCGGGCGCGGTCACCACGGGCGCGCAGGAGTTCGGCGGCGCGAAGACCCTCACCGGGGCGATTCTCGCCGGGGTGACGACCATCACCGAGGCAGTGACGGCGCTCGTGCGCGCGGTCGGCGTGTCGCTGGTGCTGCGCTCGTCGCTGGGCGCGGGGGCGTCGGATAAGTGCGTCGTCGTCGGGTCGAGCGAAGCTGACGGCACGGCGAACGCGGCCGCCCGGCTGCAGGAGTGGCAGACGGGGATCGGCGGGACGCCGGTCACCAAGGCGTGGATTCGAAAGCGGGGGTCGTTCGTCAACACGGATGGCCTTGGCCTCGGCATGTCGGCTGACCTCGACAACGTCGCCGCCGGGCTCAAGTACGACACGCAGGTACGACTGGGCGTCTTTTCTCTGAACGGGGCGTCCGGGATCTTCGTGAACCTCGGCAGCGGACGGGCCGGGAGCACCGGCGACTTCGACGCCGGGGCTTCGCTCAACACCGCGTCCACCGTGCAACTGAACACGGGGGGCAACGCACGCCCCGCAGCATCGGCCACCACGCGCGGAACGCTCTGGTACTCGAAGAGCGCCGCCAGCGCGGCCGACACCGTCGAGATCTGCCTGAAGAGCGCGGCCGACACCTACTCGTGGGTCGTCATCAGCACCGGGTAACGGGAGAACACCATGATCATCGCCACCGCACGCACCGCCTTCCGCCCGGACGAGGCCCCCTAAGCCATGGCCGACCGGATCTCCATCTACCTGGAAGACGACAACGGGGCTCCCCTCGTGGGGCTGCTCCCCGTGCCATCGTCTGACTGGGTGACGGAGTACCGGGTGGCCCAGGGCGGGGCAGCGCGCACGAAGCCGCTGGTCTCTGAGATTGGCGACGGCAACTACGGCTTCACGCCGACCGACGCGGACGAGGCGGCCGGCGTCATCTACCTCATCACCGCGCCAGCGGGAGCCTCGCCACGCCGCTTCTCGGGGGCCATCCACACGCCGACGAGCCCCTTCATCGGATTCCACCTCGAGGACGGGACTGGTGCACTGTGGCCGGGGCCAGGGGCGCCGACCGTCGGCAGCTGGCGCGACTTCGGGAAGAACCCCCGCACGCCGCCATCGGTGCTCACGCCTGGGGCGACCACATACCTCTTCGCGCTCATTCCTTCGACGGAAGACCTCGAGCTCGACGTCGCGTTCCGCATCGACTCGCCGGCGGGGGCCTTCCCTGAGTTCGTCTTCGGCTCGCTCGAGGCGCAGCCCTGGGTAGCCCCCAGCCCGGGCCCACTGAAGGACCCAGCCGCCGACGTCGCCGCGTTCCTCAATGGGAAGACGGCGGGCGCCACGCTCCTCACCCTGGGCGCGAACCTCTTCGTCGGGGAGATGCGCTCCATCGACCGCACGCCGGCGCCCGCGGTGTTCTGCCTGGGCACGGGCGGGCCCTCGCCTGAGCCCTACCTCGGGGGGCACCGCTCCGCGCTCTACCGGCCCATGGTGCAGGTGATGGTGCGGGGCCCGGCCGGCGACAACCAAGCGGGGGAGCAGCTCGCGCGGGAGGTCCTCGCCTGGCTCAACCTCCAGGTGGTGTCCGGGTACCTGAGCTGGTTCGCCCGCGACTCCGCGCCAGCGTACCTCAAAA
>NZ_JBTSDU010000144.1:0-7021 GCF_054605595.1 Georgenia sp.
GTGCGTCGGCCGACGCACCGGCGGCGCCGGTCTGCTCCCGGGCGACGTAGTTCTCCAGGTCGAAGAGGTTCTCCCCGGCGCGCCGGGCCACCGTCAGCAGCGTGGTGGCGGAGGCGACCTCCTCCACCTGCTCCTTGAGGAACCAGAGCATGAACTGCTCACCGAGGGCGTCGTTCTCCGCACGGGCGGCGCGGAAGATCGCCTCGATCTGCGCGGTGACCTGCTGCTCCTGGGCCAGGGCGAGCGAGAGGGGCTCGGTGACGTCGGCGAAGTCGTTGCGTACCGGGGAGCCCGCCGGGATCTCCACCTCGAGGCTCCGGTCGAGCATGTACTGCACGATCATCATCGCGTGCGTGCGCTCCTCGACCGCCTGCCGGTAGTAGTGCGCCGCCAGCTGGGGCAGGTCGTGGGAGTCGAACCAGACTGCGATGGCGATGTACTGCTGGTGCGCGTCGAACTCGTGGCCCACCTGCTCGCGCAGCAGGCGGAGATATGTCGTCGGTTCGCTCATGGCGCCACGATAGCCGGGGAAGGTCGGCGCGGCGAGGACACCGGTACCGGCGCGGACACCGGTACCGGTGCGGACGAGTGCGCCGAAGGTGCCGGTGCCGTCCTCCCCGAGTGCCGCCGTCGGCCCTGGCACGGGCCCCCGCTCACCGGGCCTGGTGGGTGACCGTCAGCGTCGCGCGGGCGATGGTGTGGAGGAGGGTGTGGAGCCCGACGTTCGCGGGGGAGTCGTCCTCCTCGAGCTCGAGCGTCTCCGTGTCGAGCGCGTGAACGGCGAAGACGTACCGGTGCGGCCGGTCCCCGGCGGGCGGGTCCGCCCCCTCGTAGGAGTGGGCGCCGCCGTCGCCGCGCACGTGGAAGCCCGCACCCGGGAGCATCAGGTCGGACTCGCCCGCGCCCTGCTCCAGCTCGGTGATGTCGGGGCCGAGGTCCACGACGGTCCAGTGCCACCAGCCCGACGGCGTCGGTGCGTCGGGGTCGAAGCAGCTGACCACGAAACCGCGGGTCTGCGCCGGGAACCCGCTCCAGGCGAGCTGGGGGGAGACGTTGCCGCCGGCTGCCGTGAACGCCGCGGGGATCGCGGCACCGTCGGTGAGATCGGTGGAGGTCAGGGCGAAGGACGGGACGGTCGGGAGCTTGTCGTAGGGGTCCTGCGCCTGCGGACGGTCGAGGTTCACGGGGCGGTTCTCCTGGTGCTCGGCGGTGGGCCCGAGGGCCCCTCGGACCCAACCTAGGCCCAGGTCGGTGGTCTCCGCAGGGCGGCTCGCCGGGGCGGAGACGGGCGGCCACCGGTAGCCCACCGGCGGCTACCGGTGCGGTCGCTGCTCGGCTACCGGTCCCGGATCCGCCTGTACGTCTCGATGAACCGGTCGACCGACATGCCGGCGACGGTGCGGGCGAGGAGGTCGTGGTCGACCTCCTCGGGGGTGCGCAGGCGCAGGCAGGACTTGCCCATGTCGAGCTTCCCGGTCGAGGAGCGCCACGACTTCCGGAAGGTGTCGAGCTCCTCCGACACCGAGTACACGCCCATGAGGTAGACCGAGACGTAGTTCTTCTGCGCGCCGATGCTCACGTAGGCCAGCGGCTGCTTGTTGTAGGTCGCGGGGAACCGGTCGAGCGGGATCACCCAGGTGGGCATGCCCCAGTGCATGCCGAGCTCGTAGCCCTGCGGCATCGCGGTGGCGACATCGTCGAAGACCGAGCCCACCAGATCGCGCCACCGCTCCGGCACGGCCCGCAGGTAGGCCGCGACGTCGTCGGGCAGTGGCACGTCCGGGCGCGGGTTGGAGGCCATCACCCCATGCTAGGCGGGGCCCTCGCGGCCGGCCCGAGCGTGCCTTCGAGCCGGGCAGTGCCCGCCGGCCCGCCTGCGCCGGCTCGCCGGCTCTCCCCGGGTGGTCCGCGGCTCCGCGCGCCGCGGTCGGCTCCCGGCGGGCAGGCCGGACGTTGGTCCCGGTCGGGGACCCCGGCCAGCCCGTACAAAGGAGGTGCGCTACGACGAGGAGGTCAGATGTTCCAGGTGCGCATCCATGGGCGCGGCGGTCAGGGCGTGGTCACCGCCGCCGACCTGCTCGCCCACGCGGCATTCCGTCAGGGCAGCTACGCCCAGGCGTTCCCGAGCTTCGGCTCCGAGCGCACCGGTGCGCCGGTGGTCTCCTTCTGCCGGGTCTCCGACGCTCCCATCCGCGTGCGGGAGCCCGTGCTCACCCCGGACGCGGTCATCGTCCAGGACGCCACCCTGCTGCGCTCGATCGACGTCTTCGACGGCCTGCGCCCCGGCGGATTCGCGCTGATCAACTCCCGGCACAGCATCGAGGAGCTGGGGCTCGCCGAGGAGCTTGCGGGCCTGCCACCCGGGCACGCCATCACTGTGCCGGCCACGGAGATCGCCGTCGAGCACCTCGGGCGCCCGCTGCCCAACGCCGTCCTGCTCGGGGCCTTCGCCGCCCTGCACGGCCGTCTGGATCTCGACGCCGTGCTCGCGGCCCTGCGCGCCCGGTTCCCGGGCGAGACGGGGGAGAAGAACGTGGCCGCGGCGACCGCCGCCCACGACACCGTCCGGACGGAGCACGCCCATGCGTGAGCAGATCGAGGGGTCCAAGGCCGTCGCCCGGGCCGTGGCCGCGGCCCGCCCGCACGTCATCGGCGCCTACCCCATCTCCCCGCAGACCCACATCGTCGAGGAACTCTCCAAACAGGTGAAGATGGGGAACCTGGCCGCCGAGTACATCAACGTCGAGTCCGAGTTCGCCGCCATGTCGGTCTCGATCGGTGCCTCCGCCACGGGGGCGCGCGCCTACACGGCGACGTCGAGCCAGGGCCTGTTGTACATGGTCGAGCCGGTCTACAACGCGGCGGGCATGCGGCTGCCGATCGTCATGACGGTGGCCAACCGGGCCATCGGCGCGCCCATCAACATCTGGAACGACCACTCCGACGCCATGAGCCAGCGTGACTCCGGCTGGCTCCAGCTCTATGCCGAGGACAACCAGGAGGCGGCGGACCTGCACGTGCAGGCCTTCCGCATCGCCGAGGAGCTCTCCGTCCCGGTCATGGTGTGCATGGACGGGTTCATCCTCACCCACGCCGTCGAGCCGGTCGACGTACCCGAGCAGGACCAGGTCGACGCCTTCCTGCCCCCGATCGACCCGCGCCAGCGCCTCGACCCCGACCATCCCGTGACCATCGGCGCGATGGTCGGGCCCGAGGCGTTCACCGAGGTGCGCTACCTCGCCCACCAGGTCCAGCTCGACGCCGTCGACGTGATCGAGCGGGTGCGACGGGAGTTCAAGGCGGTCTTCGGACGCGACAGCGGCGGCCTCGTGCGGCCCTATCGCACCGAGGGTGCCGAGACCGTGGTGGTGGCGCTGGGCTCCGTGCTCGGCACGCTCAAGGACGTCGTCGACGACAAGCGCCGGCAGGGCGAGGCGGTGGGGGTGCTGGGCGTGACGTCGTTCCGCCCCTTCCCCTACGAGGCCGTGCGGTCCGCGCTGGCCGGTGCCCGCCGCGTCGTCATGCTCGAACGCGCCTTCGCACCGGGGGTGGGCGGCGTCGTCACCCAGGACCTGCGCACCGCCCTGGAGGGCACCGGGACCGAGATCGTGACCGTCGTCGCCGGGCTCGGCGGGCGCGCCATCACGCAGGCCGCGCTCGCCGGTGTCATCGCCGACGCCGGGGCCGGGCGGCTCGGCCCGCTCACGTTCCTGGACCTCCAGCTCGACGTCGTCGAGCGCGAGATCGCCCGAGACCGCACCGAACGGGCCCGCCGCACGGGCGCCGTCGGTGCGGTGCGCTAGAGGAGGACAGATGACCACCACGCCCGTGCGGTTCTACCAGGTCGGCAGCTTCGCCGTCGGCAACCGCCTGCTCCACCCCGACCTGGCCAGCGTCCAGTCGGACCCGGACCGGGCCAACGCGCTGACCTCGGGCCACCGCGCCTGCCAGGGCTGCGGGGAGGCGCTGGGGGCGCGCTACGCGCTCGACGCCGCCATGGAGGCCACGGACGGGCGCATGATCACGGTCAACGCCACCGGCTGCCTGGAGGTGTTCTCCACCCCCTACCCGGAGACGTCCTGGCGCGTGCCCTGGCTGCACTCGCTGTTCGGCAACGCCCCCGCCGTCGCCACCGGCGTGCAGGCCGCGCTCCGGGCCCTCGGCCGCCACGACATCCGTACGGTCGCCCAGGGCGGCGACGGCGGCACCGTCGACATCGGCTTCGCCTGCCTGTCCGGGATGTTCGAGCGCAACGACGATGTCCTGTACATCTGCTACGACAACGGCGGCTACATGAACACCGGCGTCCAGCGCTCCGGCGCCACCCCACCGGCCGCGCGGACCTCCACCACCCAGGCGGTGGGTCCGGAGCCGGGCAACGTCTTCGGACAGGGCAAGGACGTCCCGCGCATCGCGATGGCACACGAGATCCCCTACGTGGCGACGGCCACGGTCGCCGACCTGCGCGACCTCGAGGCCAAGGTGGCGAAGGCGATGACCATGCACGGCGCGCGCTACCTGCACGTCTTCGTGCCGTGCCCGCTCGGTTGGGGCTCCGCGTCCAGCCACACCGTGCGGATCGCCCGGATGGCGACCGAGTCGGGCGTCTTCCCCGTTTTCGAGGCCGAGCACGGCGAGGTCACCTCGGTGCGCAAGATCCGCCGTCAGATCCCCGTGGAGGAGTACCTGCGGCTGCAGAACCGCTACGCACACCTGTTCCGGCCCACCCGCAACGACGACGTCATCGCCCGGCTGCAGGCCGGCGCGGATCGCAACATCGCCCGCTACGGGCTCCTCGAGGACACCGCCGTGCCCGAGCCGGCGAGCGGCGAGCCGGTGCTGACCGGGCCCGCCCCGCACCTGGAGCACCCCGCCCGGCCCAGCGACGACCACGTCCCGACCACCTCGGCCGGTCCGGGGAGCCTGGACATGCACGAACGCCCGGCACCGGTGCCGCCGCGGCGCAGCTGGCGCGACACCGAGGAGGCATGACGATGGACAAGCCCTTCGCGATCACCCTGGACGTAGGGTCCTCGCTCGCCAACCGGACCGGGGCGTGGCGCGTCGAGCGCCCCGTCTACCGGAACTTCCTACCGCCGTGCAACGCCGCCTGCCCCGCGGGGGAGAACATCCAGGGCTGGCTCTACGACGCCGAGGACGGCAGCTACGAGAAGGCCTGGCGCACCCTCATGGCCGACAACCCGCTACCGGCCGTGATGGGTCGGGTGTGCTACCACCCGTGCCAGATCGCCTGCAACCGTGGCCAGCTCGACGAGGCCGTCGGCATCAACGCCGTCGAGCGCTTCCTCGGCGATGAGGCCATCCGCCAGGGGTGGACCGTTCCGGTGACCGCCCCGGACTCCGGCAAGCGCGTCCTGATCGTCGGCGCCGGCCCCACCGGGCTGTCCGCCGCCTACCACCTGCGTCTGCTGGGTCACGCGGTGACGCTGCGCGACGCCGCCCCCGCGCCCGGCGGCATGATGCGCTACGGCATCCCTGCCTACCGGCTCCCGCGCGACATCCTCGGCGCCGAGATCCAGCGCATCGTGGACATGGGGGTCACCCTCGAGCTCGACTCGCGCGTGAGCACCGTCGAGCCCGACCTGGACGAGTTCGACGCGGTGCTGCTCGCCGTCGGCGCCCAGATCGGCAAGCGCGCCTACGTCCCGGCCGGTGAGGCCGCGAAGATCCTCGACGCCGTGCAGGTGCTGCACGACGTCGCCGACGCCGACGCCCCCCAGCTGGGCCGGCGCGTGGTGGTCTACGGCGGCGGCAACACCGCCGTCGACGCCGCTCGCACCGCCAAGCGGCTCGGGGCGGAGGAGGCGATCATCGTCTACCGGCGCACCCGCGACCGGATGCCCGCACACGACTCGGAGGTCCTCGAGGCCCTCGAGGAGGGTGTGCAGATGCGGTGGCTGTCCACCATCGCCTACGCCGACGAGGGAAAGCTGACCATCGAGAAGATGAAGCTGGACGAGAACGGCTTCCCACAGTCCACCGGGGTGCTCGAGGACCTCGAGGCGGACTCGGTCGTGCTGGCGCTGGGCCAGGAGGCGGACCTGTCGCTCGTCGAGGGCGTGCCGGGCCTGGCGGTCGAGCAGGGTGCGGTCGCCGTCGACGAGAACCTCATGACCGGGTACCCGGGCCTGTTCGCCGGCGGAGACATGGTGCCGGCCGAGCGCACCGTGACCGTCGGCGTCGGGCACGGCAAGCGGGCGGCGCGCAACATCGACGCCTACCTGCGCCACGTCCCCGCGGTGGTGCCGGCGCCGGCGCCGGAGGCATCGTTCGGGGCCCTGAACACCTGGTACTACGCCGACGCGCCCCACCAGGTGCGGTCACGTCTGGAGGGGCCGCGCCGGGCCGGCACGTTCGACGAGGTGGTCAAGGGTCTGGACGCCGAGACCGCGCTGTTCGAGGCGCGACGGTGCATGTCCTGCGGCAACTGCTTCGGCTGCGACAACTGTTTCGGGGTGTGCCCGGACAACGCCGTGAAGAAGCTGCCCGACGGGACCTACGAGATCGACTACGACTACTGCAAGGGCTGCGGCATCTGCGTGGAGGAGTGCCCCAGCGGTGCGATCGAGATGATTCCTGAGACGCCGTAGCCGGTGCCGGTGCCGGTGCCGGGTTCCGGGAGCCGGTGCCGGGTGCCGGTGCCGGGTGCCGGGAGTTGGCGCGGCGTGCGGGCGTGATCGCGCTCGCGGCCCCGCCCGGGCTGGTTGCGCGGCACGGCTGCTTGCCCCGTGTGACGGCGCCCGCACGTTTGATCTCCGCTCGTTCCGGCACACCCACCCGCACGCGCCCCGACACCCATCTCCCTGCACCCGCTCCGACACCTCTCTCGTCGACGGCGGGTTCTTGTGCCGACGGCGCCTGGTCGACCACCCGCCGTCGGCACAAACACCCGCCGTCGACGAACCGCGACGAATCTGGGTGTGACCTCACGGGCGCAGCGGCGATGTCGGTGGAACGCACCAGACTCAGACCGCCGATCCTCTTCGGACCCGTCCCCCCC
>NZ_JBTSDU010000145.1:0-6904 GCF_054605595.1 Georgenia sp.
GCCGGGTGTCGGTGGGCCGGGCGGTGCGGCCCTGGTCGAGCCGGAGGTGCTGTCGAGCGAGGCCGGCCTGCTGCGCGTGGAGCTCGTCGCGGCCCGTACCGAAGTCGAATTGGCCGGCCGGCAGGCGCGGGTGCTGACGTACAACGGCTCCCTCCCCGGCGCGACCTGGCGGGTCCGTCCGGGCGACCGGTTGGAAGTCCGCGTCGTCAACACCCTGGACCAGCCCACCAACCTGCACACCCATGGACTGGCCGTCTCCCCGACGGGAAACGGGGACAACCCGTTCGTGAGCATCGCCCCGGGCGAGAGTTTCGACTACCGGTTCGACCTTCCCGAGGACCACCCCTCCGGGGTGTTCTGGTACCACCCGCATCGGCACGGCACCGTGGCCGACCAGGTCTTCGGCGGCATGTACGGCACGATCATCGTCGACGGCGGGGAGCAGGTGCCCACGGCCCGGGACCGGACGCTGGTGATCTCCGACATCACCCTGACCGCCGGCGACGACGTCGCCCCGGCCTCGTCGGCCGACGTCATGATGGGCCGGGAGGGCGCGATGGTCCTGGTCAACGGGCAGTGGCGGCCGACGATCTCGGCCGCCCCCGGCGAGCGGGAGAGGTGGCAGGTGGTCAATGCCTGCACATCGAGATACCTCCGGATCGCCGCGCCCGGGCAGCAGGTGGAGCTGCTCGGCATCGACGGCGGGCACGAGGCGCGGCCCCGCCCGGTCGAGGAGGTGCTCCTCGCGCCGGGGAACCGGGCGGACATGCTCGTGACGATGGCGTCGGGCACCGGCGAGCTGGTCACCCTGGGCTATGACCGGGTCGGCGGCATGATGCGGGCGATGGGCGGGGCGGCGGGCCTGTCCGGGCCCGCCACCCTGGCCACGCTCGCAGTGGCCGGGCCCGAGGTCCCACCTCTTGGACCGGTACCCGCCTCCGCGAGCGACCCGGACCTTCGTGACCAGGAGGTGGGTGCCGAGCGTGAGATCTCCTTCACCATGTCGATGGGCGCCATGATGAACCGCGGAGGGGGCTCGGGCGGGATGGCGGACCTCGGGTTCGACAGCCGCCGCTTCGACGCCGCCCGCACCGACCAGGACGTCCGTGTCGGCACCGTGGAGTCCTGGACGATTCGGAACCCCACCCCGCTGGATCACCCGTTCCACCTGCACGTCTGGCCGATGCAGGTCATCGAGGAGGGCGGGTCACCGGTGGCGGCGCCAACCTGGCGGGACGTCGTCAACGTCCCCGCCGGGGGGCGGGCACGCGTGCTCGTCGACTTCTCACGGCACCCCGGACGCAGCGTCTACCACTGCCATATCCTGGACCACGAGGACGCTGGCATGATGGCCACCGTCGAGTCCGCACCCGCACCCGCACCCGCCCAGTAGGCCGGTACGTCGGGCGGGGCCGAGTTCACGACTGCCGGGCGCCGGACCTCCCCGGGCGCGACAGCTCCGTGGCGAGGGCGGCGACGAGGCCCTCGACGTCGTCCGCCGTGGTGTCGAAGGAGGCGACCGCCCGCACGGTGGTGGCGTCCCAGGCCAGCACCGGGGCGGCGGCGACCACCCGGTGCAGCGCCGCCGCCGGGACGGGGATGAAGACGGCGTTGGCCTCCACCGGGTAGACCGGCTCGAGGTCGATCCTCCGCAGGCGCTCCACGAGGAGGTCGGCGGCCGCGTTGGCCCGGGCGGCGTTGCGGTGCCACAGGTCGCCGTCGAGGAGGGCGAGGAGCTGGGCGGAGACGAACCGCATCTTCGAGGCGAGCTGGCCGGTGGCCTTGCGCAGCCGTTCGACGGGTTCGGCCAGGGTGGGGTCGAGGACGAGGACGGCGTCGCCGAGGAGGAGGCCGTTCTTGGTACCACCGAAGGAGACGACGTCGGCGCCGGCGTCCGTGGTCAGGGCCGCCAACGTGGTGCCCAGGCGGGCCGCGGCGTTCGCCAGCCGGGCGCCGTCGATGTGGAGGCGGGCGCCGCGGGAGCGGGCGAATGCGCCGATGGCGGCGAGGTCGGCGGCGGGGTACGTCGTGCCGAGCTCGGTGCTCTGCGCCACGGTGATCGCCGCGGGGCGGGCGTGGTGGACCGAGCCGTCGTCGGTATCGAAGACGCGGGCCAGCAGCTCCGGCGTCGTCCGGCCCGTCACGGACCCGGCGATGCGAAACGGGATGCCGCCGACGAGCTGCGGCGCCGTCGACTCGTCGGTGACCATGTGGGACTCGGCCGTGGTCACGGCGGCCTCCCACCGCTGCAGCAGCGCCTGGAGGGCGATGACGTTCGCACCCGTGCCGTTGAAGACCGGGTAGATCCCGGCGCCGGGGCCGAACAGATCCCGCACGCGCTCCTCGAGCGCGGCGGTGAGGGGGTCGGCGCCGTAGGAGGGCGCATGTCCCTCGTTGGCGTCCACGATCGCGGCGAGCACGGCGGGGTGCACACCGGAGGCGTTGTCGGAAAGGAATCCGCGGGACTTCATGGCGCCATTCTCCCCTGCCCGTTCTCCCCTGCCCGTCCGTCCTCGCGCGGACATCGGGGACGGCCACACCGTCACGGCCGTCACGGTGCCGGGCACCGAGGTGGCCGGGACCGGTTCCCGAACACGAACAGCCACCCGTGTCAACGGATGGCTGTCCCTGTGTCACGACATGCGTTTCCGCAGGTCACAGTGGTGGAGATGGCGGGAATCGAACCCGCGTCCGACGGCGCAGAACCAGGGCTTCTCCGGGTGCAGTCTGCTGATGATTTTCTCGGCCCCAGCGATCACACAGACAAGTCGCTGACGGGCTCAGTCACCTGAAAGTCCCTGTAACCCCGGTGACGAAGGCTACAAGCAGTGGCTCTCTAGATGACGCCAGGAACTGGGGCGAGAGCTACCTCAGGCTGACGGAGTTCGGAACTCGCTCAGGCGGCGAGGGCGAACTCGGTGCGCTTGAAATCGGCACCTATTGGTTTGCAGGGAGCGTTGACGAGATAACCCTGCATCCTCGACCCGCTTCTCCTGGAACGACGACCATCGTCGAAACCGATCATCCCCATGTGCAGTTGTCAAACGACTCGGGCCGCAACCCGCATCGGTATCCATCCTACGTCCTCAACCATGGGCCTCGCACACCTATTCCGGCCGGCGGCGGCACCGGCCGGCGGCGCATCACCGCACGCGGCGCAGGCTCATGGCGCGTTGTGCCTCCCGCTCGTCCTGTTTCTCGCGCAGCGTCTGGCGCTTGTCCCACTCCTGCTTGCCGCGGGCGAGCGCGATCTCCACCTTGGCGCGCCCCCCGATGAAGTAGAGCTCGAGCGGGACGATCGTGTGGCCCTTCTCGCGCGTCTTGACGCCGAGCTTCTCGATCTCGACCTTGTGGAGCAGGAGCTTGCGCTTGCGGCGCGGGCCGTGGTTGGTCCAGGAGCCCTGGGCGTATTCGGGGATGTGGACGCCGTGCAGCCAGGCCTCCCCCCGGTCGATCTCCACCCAGCCGTCGGTCAGCGACGCGCGACCCATGCGCAGCGCCTTGACCTCGGTGCCCGTCAGCGACAGGCCCGCTTCGAAGGTGTCGTCGATGTGGTAGTCGTGGCGTGCCTTCTTGTTCCGGGCTACCACCTTGCGGGCATCGGACGCGAGCTTGGCCCGCTGCCCGGGGGTCGGCTTCGGGGTTCCCGGTGCCTTCACGCCAGCCACGGCTACCTCCTTCTCTCTCTCGCCGGTTTGCGGTGCCCCGCGGGGCACCGCGCCCGGCGGCGGTGCGCCCCGCGACGTACCGGTCCTCCAGCCTAGGTCAGGCGACGCGCGGGCTCGACCTCATTCCCGCGACAACTGGCGGCAACCCGGCGTCTCGCCGTCCCCCTGCGCGCGTGCCGCACTATCTTGGCGGGTATGACCTGGTTCAAGCACGAGGCAGCCACCATCTCCCGCGCCGAGATCGAGGAGATGCTTACCCGCATGCTTGCCGAGGCGAAGGATCGCCTCGGGATCGCCGAGTACCGCCGGGTGCTGCTCCTGCCGCCGGACATCACCCGCGCCCACGCCGGCGTGGGCTGGATGACCGAGTTCCTCTACCACCGGCTCGACGACGCCGGCACCGAGGTGCACGTCATCCCCACCCTCGGCCAGCACGTGCCACACACGCCGGCGGACAACCGGTGGATGTTCGGCACCATCCCCGAGGAGCGCATCCACGCGCACGACTGGAAGCACGGCGTCACGAACGTCGGCACGATCGAGGCGTCCTTCGTCAAGGAGAAGACCGGCGGCGCCGTCGACTGGGAGATGCCGATCGACCTGAACACCATGACGGTCACCGAGGACTGGGACCTCATCATCAACGTCGGCCACGTGGTCCCCCACGAGGTGCTCGGTTTCGCGAACCACAACAAGAACTACTTCATCGGCCTGGGCGGCAAGCGACTGCTCGGCGCCGCACACATGGCCTCGGCCATGTACGGCATCGAGAACAACCTCGGCAACCTCCTCACCCCGGTCCGGGAGTGCTTCAACGAGGCCGAGGACCGTTTCCTCGGCCACCTCAAGGACGTCTACTTCCAGGTCGTCATGAACTACGACGACGACGGCAACCTGGTCCATACCGGCGTCTACGTCGGTGACGACCTCGAGACGTACTACGACGCCGCCCGCGCCTCCCTGGCGCAGAACATCACCCCGTTCGACGTGCCGGTGCAGAAGGTCGTCGCCGTCATGCAGGCCGACGAGTTCCGCGCCACCTGGGTGGCGAACAAGGCGGTCTACCGCACCCGCATGGCCATCGCCGACGGCGGCGAGCTCCTCGTCATCGCGCCGGGGGTGGAGCGCTTCGGCGAGCAGCCCGAGGTCGACGCGCTCATCCGCAAGTACGGCTACCTCAGCCAGGCCGAGGTCATCGACCTGTACACGACGCAGGCGGACATGCAGGACATCCCGCACGGCACCGCGCACCTGGTCCACGGCTCCGCCGAGGGCCGCTTCACGATCACGTACGCGCCCGGGAAGCTCACGAAGGACGACATCGAGTCCGTCGGGTACCGGTACATGGACGTCAACGAGGCACTCGAGCGGTACAACCCGGAGACGATGACGGACGGGTGGAACACCATGCCCGACGGCGAGGAGGTCTACTACATCTCCACACCGTCGGCGGGGCTGTGGGCCACGCGCGAGAAGCTGGCCCAGCGCGCCGGTCACGAGCTGCACCGGTGAACGCCGATGCGCCACTGCGCCTGTGCGTGATCGGCGACGAGCTCGTCGCCGGTCAGGGGGACGCCCGCGGACTCGGGTGGGTGGGACGCGTCGTGGCCCGCACCGCCGGCGAGGACCCGGCGTTCGTCGCCCAGCTCGCCGTGCCGGGCGAGTCGACGACGGCGCTCGCCGCCCGGTGGAAGGCCGAGTGCCTGCGCCGGTTCACCCCGGACACGGACAACCGCCTCGTCGTCGCCCTGGGTTCCGCCGACCTCGGCGAGGGCCTGTCCCTGGCCCGGTCCCGGCTGAACCTCGCCAACGTCCTCGACGGCGCCGCCGCCGAACGGGTGCGGCCCTTCGTCGTGGGGCCGCCCCCGCGCCCGGGAGTGGACGGCGCCGCCCTCGCCGGGCTCTCCGAGGCGTTCGCGGACGTGTGCGGGCGCCGCCGGGTGCCCTACGTCGAGACGTACCAGCCGTTGCACGACCACGAGCAGTGGCTGGCCGACATCGCCGCCGGGGACGGGACGCACCCGGGCCAGGCCGGGTACGGGCTGCTCGCCTGGTTGGTGCTGCACAGTGGCTGGCACGCCTGGCTGGGCCTGCCGGAGGAGAACTGAGCGGCCCCGCCCGGGAGTCGGCCGCGGCGCACCTGCCCCGGCTCGCGGGCCGGCGCGAGCGGCACCCCGCCGGTCGAGCCGCAGGGCGTGGGTCCCTGACCGACAACCAAGACAACCAAGAAGTCCTAGACAGCCCCGGATAGGGTGGCAGCATGTCCGTCGACCTCGGTCTGCCCGGCTCTCGCCCGGCGACATCCGCCGGGCCGGTGGCGGGGGCCCCCGCGCCGGCCCGTCCGGGAACGGCCGACCTCGTCGACCGGTTCGGCCGTGTCGCGCGTGACCTGCGGGTCTCGTTGACGGACCGGTGCAACCTGCGCTGCGAGTACTGCATGCCGCCCGAGGGCTTCGACTGGATGCCGACGCCGCAGGTGCTCTCCGACGACGAGGTCATCCGCCTGGTGCGGATCGCCGTCGAACGCCTGGGCGTGCGTGAGGTCCGGTTCACCGGCGGCGAGCCGCTGCTGCGCAAGGGCCTCGAGCGCATCGTCGCCGCGACGTCCGCACTGCGCACCCAGGACGGCAGGGCTCCCGAGACATCCCTGACCACCAACGGTCTGGGCCTGGAGCACCGCGCCGAGAAGCTCGCCGCGGCCGGGCTGACCCGGGTGAACGTCTCGTTGGACTCGCTCGACCGGGAGACGTACGCCACCCTCTCCCGCCGGGACCGCCTGCCCGACGTGCTCGCCGGCATCGCGGCGTCCGACGCCGCCGGACTGCGCCCGGTGAAGATCAACTCCGTGCTCATGCGCGGTCGCAACGAGGACCACGCGCCCGACCTGCTCGCGTTCGCGCTCGAGCGTGGTTACGAGCTGCGCATCATCGAGCAGATGCCGCTCGGCCCGCCCGAGATGTGGAAGCGCGGGGAGATGGTGACCGCGGCGGAGATCCTGGCGATCCTGCGCCGCCGGTTCACCCTCACCCCGCAGGACCCGACCGAACGTGGCGCGGCCCCGGCCGAGCGGTTCACGGTGACGCCCGGCACCGACGGACTCCCGGGGGGGACCGTGGGCATCATCGCCTCGGTCAGCGCACCGTTCTGCGGGGCCTGCGACCGTACCCGCCTGACCGCCGACGGCCAGGTCCGGACCTGCCTGTTCTCCCGCACGGAGACCGACCTGCGCGGCCTGG
>NZ_JBTSDU010000146.1:0-6882 GCF_054605595.1 Georgenia sp.
GACCGGGGCTCGCACCGGGGGGGGCGAGCCCCTTTCGCAGGTCAGGCGCTGTTGGTCCATTCGTGTGACCCGTCGGGGAACACCTGACGTTTCCACACCGGCAGGCGGCGCTTGACCTCCTCCACCAGCTCCGCCGTCGCCGCGAACGCCTCGGCGCGGTGCGCGGCGGAGACGGCTGCCGCGAGCGCGACGTCCCCCACGGCGAGCGTGCCCACGCGGTGCACGACGGCGACGGCGTCGACCGGGAACCGGGCGGCGACGTCGGCGGCGACCTCGGCGACGAGCGCGGTGGCACCGGGGTGGCCGACGTACTCGATCTCGGTCACCGCTCGGCCGCCGTCGTGGTTGCGGACCACCCCGCCGAACGTGACGACGGCTCCCGCGGCGTCGTCCTCAACGGCGGCGGCGCACTCGGCGACATCGACCGATGCCTCGCGGACCTCGGCGAGCACCACCCGCCGGGCCGGCTCGCCCACCCGGGACGTATCCGGCTGCCGGGGTTCGGGGTGGGCGGGGGCCGCCCCGGGCTCGCTCACGCCGCGCCGTCCCAGCTCGTGGCGAGCACGGACACCCGCGACACGCCCTGGGCCACGGCGACGGCCGGATCGCCGGTGCGGGCCGCCGCGAGGCCGACGAGGAACGCCGTCAGGGGTGCGCCGGGGCGGCTGGGGCCGTGCGCGACGTCACTGATGAGCGCCAGCAGGCCGGCGGAGTTGGCGTCGAGGACGCCCCGATCCACGTCGAGCTCGGCACAGACGGCGTCGAGCCACCTGTTCATCGCGGCCATCTTCTCGGACTCGTCCCCGCGTGCGGGCACGTTCCCCTGCTTGGTCATGACTGCTCCTCCTGGTCGCCGACACCTGACATCGTGGCACAGGCGTTCCGTCCGCGAGCTGGGTCCACCGGCCCGGCCGCGCGCCCGGTCGCAGGCGCCGCGCGATGTTCCGGCTCCTCGGGCGGCCGCGGGGCGCCCGACCGGGCCTTAGGGCCCAAGGGCCCAGGCCCGTCGACGGCCCGGTTGAGAACATGAGGGTCGGGACGACACCGTCCGACGCGACGAGGGGAACACCATGACCGCCAGCGCAGAGCCCGTCGGGCAGAGCACGACCGGGACGCGCACCGTCGCGGGCCGCGCACCGAACACGGCGGCCCTGCTCGCCGACCGTGCGGGCTTGGCCGACACCCTGGACGCCTTCGCGGCGGCGACGGCGACGCTCTCCCAGCTCATCCTGGCGGCTCCAGACGACGGCGCGCTGGAGCGCGTGCGTGACCTCGCGATCACCGAGGGCTGGCCCCTGGAGAACGATCCCGAGTGCGCCCGGGGCGTCGCGCTGCTGTCGGAGTCGGCGACGGCGACGGCGAACGAGGACGCCGCGCGGGTCAAGCGTGATTACAACCGGCTCTTCTTCGGCCCGGAGAAGATGAAGGCCCCGCCGTACGAGTCGGTGCACCGCTCGGACGAAGGTCTGGTCTTCGAGCAGGAGACGATGGACGTCCGCGCCGCCTACGCCGAGTTCGGGCTCGCGGCACCGCGTCTCAACAAGGAACCGGACGACCACCTCGGCCTCGAGCTGAACTTCGTCAGCATGCTCTGCGTGCGCGCCATGGACGCGCTCGAGCACGGGGACGACGCCGAGCTGACCCGCCTCCTGGCGGGCGTGGCGCGCTTCCTCGACGAGCACCTGCTCGTGTGGGCGCCCACCTGCCTCATGCAGGCCGCCAACGGCTCGACCACGTTCTTCTACCAGGGGGTCGCGGCGCTCGGTCAGGGCACGCTCACCCTGGCCCGGGCCACCTTCTTGCCGTGACGGCCGCCGGCCTGCACAGGCTCCAGAACTGGCTCGCCCACCAGGGCGAGCCGATCCACCTCGAACTGGTGTGCGCCGAGCACCCGGCGGCGATGCGGGGTGAGCGGGGCCGGACGGTGGTCCGTGCCCCGTCCTGCCTGGCCGCGGTCGAACGCCACGAGGTCGTCGAACTGCTGACGGTCGGCGCCTCCCGGGTGAGCGTCCGGCTGGACGGGTGCCCCGACGCCGCCGCGGTGCGCGCACGCCTCGCCGGGTTGGCCGATCTGCTGACCGGCGGGCTGGTGCTGGAGGAGGCCGCGGCCACCGGGCCGCTGCGCACCGCCCGGCACCGGCCGGTGCTCGATGCCGGGCACCTGCCGGTGAGCCGCCGGCAGGTGCTCGGCCTCGGCGCCCGCACCGCCCGTGACCTGCCGGCGACGTACCTGGCCGCGCCCGACCGTCTCACCGCCGCCCTGCGGGACCTCGGCGTCGCCGCGGGCGCGGCGGCCACGCCGGGTGACGCCGTCGCGCTCGCCGCGCCCGGCTGCGTCGCGTGCGGGGTGTGCGTGCGGGCATGCCCGTTCGATGCGCTGCGCCTCGCCCACGCCGGCGGGGGGAACGGCCCGGCGATCACCACCCTGCTCCAGGACCCGGCCCGCTGCGACGGGTGCATGCGCTGCACGGGCCTGTGTCCGACGACGGTGCTCACGGCCACCGGGCACCATCCATGGTCCGTGGCGCTGGCCGGGGCGGAGGTCCCGGTGTCCACCCTGACCACGACCGTGTGCACGCGCTGCTCGATGCGCTTCCCCACCACCTCGGGGGAACGGCTGTGCCCGACGTGCGCGTATCGCCGTCAGAACCCGTTCGGGTCCGCGCTGCCGCCCGTGCTCGCGGAGCGGTTGTCGCCCAGCACCGCCCGCTGATAGTCCTTTCCGCTCTCCACCGACAGCACCGCCAGCACCAGCCGGCCGATGGTCCGCACGACGCCGGTGCTGCCCTCGTTCGCCAGGCGCCCACCGAGCGTGGGCAGCACCGGCTCGAGGTGTTCGGCGATGAGATCCCGTTCCCGCACGCGCAACGCCTTGCCGTCGGCGAAGTCGCCCGCTGCCCACGCCTGCGCCTCCTGGCGGCACAGCTCGGCCAGGTCGCGGGCGTGGTCGGCGAGCGCCGCGTCCGCACCGACGAGTGCCTCGTGGTCCCGGCGTAGCGCCGCGAGGTCGCCCACCACCTGCCGACGCACCGCACCGCGGGCGTAGACGTCCATCTTGAGCAGGTCGGCGTGGAAGAGGTCGGCGTCGGCGCCCAGCCACCGAGCGCCCGCGCGCCACGCGTCGGTCAGCTCGCCGGCGCGCAGTCGCTCGGTCAGCTCCTCGTCGGGCGCGGTCAGGACGTCGGCGACGGCGTCCCAGCTGCGCGCCCGGTCGCTCGAGGCCAGGGCCACCTGGGCCCCGAACCCCGCGACGGAGTCCTCCGTGAAGTCCGGTCGTTCGCTCGCGCTCACCGGTGCGTCCCACCAGGCCGGGGCGGATGGGGCGGTCGCCTGCGTGCTGCCATGGTTTCGACCCTACGCGTCCGGGTCACCGCGCGAGGTCCACGACGATCTTCCCGCTCACATCGCCCGCTGCCATCCGGCCGAGGGCTGCGGGGACGTCGTCCAGGGAGACCACCGAGTCGACGACGGGGCGGGCGCCGGTGGTGACGAGCAGGCGCTGGAGGTCCTGGAGCTGGGTGCGGGTGCCCATCGTGGTCCCGATGATTCGCAGCGACCGGAAGAAGATGCGGTTGAGGTCGGCGGGTGGCATCGCCCCACTGGTGGCACCCGCGAGTGCCATCGTGCCCCCGGGCCGCAGCGACCTCAGGGAGTGTGACCACGTCGCCGCGCCGACGGTCTCGACGACGGCGTCGACCTGCTCGGGCAGCCGCGTCCCGGCCTCGAAGACGGCGTGCGCACCGAGTTCGAGCGCGCGTGCCCGCTTGGCGGCGGTGCGCGAGGTGACCCACACACGCAGCCCGGCGGCCCGGCCGAGCACGGTCGCGGCGGTGGCGACGCCGCCGCCCGCGCCCTGGATCAGGACCGTCTGCCCGGGGCGCAGCCCGGCGGCAGCGAAGAGCATGCGGTAGGCGGTCAGGTAGGCCGTGGGCAGGCAGGCGGCCTCGGCCCAGGTCAGCTCCGGGGCCTTGGGCACGATGTTGCCGGCGGGGACCCACACGTGCTCGGCGAGCGTGCCCGGGTGCAGCTCGGACAGCAGGGTGCGCCGCGGGTCGAGCGTCTCGTCCCCCACCCAGCCCGCGCCGGGGACGACGGGGTGGACGACGACGTCCGTGCCGTCCTCGAGCGTGCCGGCGGCGTCGGTGCCCAGCACCATCGGGAGGCGGTCGGCGGGCAGGCCGACCCCGCGCAGGGAGAACAGGTCGTGGTGGTTGAGCGCCGCGGCGCGCACGGTGACGCGGACCCAGCCGGCCGGCGGCGCGGGGGCGGTCAGGTCACCGATCCGCAGCCCGGCCAGCGGGTCCTGGGCGTCCTGGCTGATCACATAGGCGCAGCGCATGGGCCCCAGCCTAGGTCCGGGCGCCGGGGCCCGGGCGGAAGCGGGGGACGGTGCCGGGCCTCAGGCGGAAACGGGGGGCGGTGCCGGGGCCCGGGGCGAAGCGGGCAGGTGTACCCCGGGGACGACGAAGGCCGGCCACCGGGCCGGCCTCGTACGTGGTTCGTCTCAGGCGTTGGGACGGTTGCCGTGGTTCGCGTTGCTCTTCTTGCGGGACCGGCGCTTGCGACCGCGCTTGCTCATGTTGTCTCCTCTGATGCTGGTGCCGCCGACCGACGGGGGAATTCTCGCCGTCCATGGTCCCACACTTCCGCGCGGCCCTCGCCGTGACGTTCGTCGCGCAGGTGGCCTGCGCCGGCCGGGTCACCGGGGTGGGACGTCAGTCGACGGCGCGGATGCCGTTGGCGCGCAGCACGTCGAGCTGGGATGCGACCCGCCGCCGCAGCGACGACGGCGCCACCTCGGCGCAGGAGCGGCGCACCATGTCCCGGATGTGCTGCTCGGCGTCGGCCAGCTCGTTGCACGAGGAGCACTGGGCGGCGTGCGCACGGTAGCGGGTGCAGGCGTCCTCGGAGAGCTCGGAGTCCAGGAACTCCATGAGGTTCTCCTGGAGCTCCTCGCACGTACAGTCCGTGGCACCGGCGGAACGGCTCAGGACCGCACGCTCGGCCCGTTCGAGCAGGTCGGGCGTGGTGGGCTCGGGGTAGGGCGTGCTCATGCCTTGGCCTCCGTCCGGAGCCCGAGCGAGCGCGCGTGGTCGACGAGGAGCTCACGCAACTGGCGCCGTCCCCGGTGCAGTCGGGACATCACCGTGCCGATGGGCGTGCCCATGATCTCGGCGATCTCCTTGTAGGCGAAACCCTCGACGTCCGCGAGGTACACCGCCATGCGGAAGTCCTCGGGGAGCTGCATGAGGGCGTCCTTGATCTCGGAGTCCGGGAGCAGGTCGAGTGCCTCGGCCTCCGCCGAGCGCAGGCCAGTGGACGTGTGCGACGCCGCCCGGTGGATCTGCCAGTCCTCCACCTGCTCCGCGTCCGACTGGAGCGGCTCCCGCTGCTTCTTGCGGTAGGAGTTGATGAAGGTGTTGGTCAGGATCCGGTACAGCCACGCCTTGAGGTTCGTGCCGGCGCGGTACTGGTGGAACGCCGCGAAGGCCTTGGCGAACGTCTCCTGGACGAGATCCTCGGCATCGGCCGGGTTGCGGGTCATGCGCATGGCGGCGCCGTAGAGCTGGTCCAGGAACGGCAGCGCGTCACGCTCGAAGCGTGCCGAGCGGTCGGCATCGGACTCGCCCTCGGGGCTGCGGTCGAGGTCACCCTCGTGGGTCTCGGACATCACCACCGAGGATATCCCGCCCCCGCCGGACCGCGCGTCCGGCCAGGTGCCCGGGGCACCGGGCGCCGGGCGGGCAGGAGCGAGGAGGACAGAGGACTTCATGTGGGGTGCAACGGCGCCCGGGGCCCGATTCATTCCGTCCCGCCGCCGCGACACGCCCACCGACGCGGTCGGCCCGCCCACCGCGTGGCCGGCCTCCCTCCCGTGGCCGGCCGTTCCGCGGCCGTGACCGGCCGATCAGGTCCGGTGCCGACGGCGGTGCCGATGGCGGTGCCGGCGTATTCGGCCCTTTGTCCCCTGGCCCGCGCGCCCGGAATGCGGTAGCAATGACACATGAGCCTTATCCGCCGTCTTGCCCGACCGATGCTTGCCTCGACGTTCGTCGCCGACGGGGTGGACGCGGTGCTGCGCCCGCAGCGCCATGTGGAGCGGTTCAAGAACGTGACGCCGCTGCTCGAGAAGGTCGGTGTACCGCCGGTGCTCACCTCCGACGCCGCGATGATCACCCGGATCAGCGGGGTCGTGTCGGTGCTGTCCGGGCTCATGCTGGCCACCGGCCGCCGTCCGCGCACCGCCGCTCTCACGCTCGCGGTGCTCAACGTCCCGCTCACGCTCGTCAACAACCCGGTGTGGGCGGCGTCGGGCGCCGAGCAGCGCAAGCGCTACGCCAGCGGGCTGCTGCGTGGCGTCAGCCTCGGCGGGGGCCTCCTGCTCGCCGCCGCGGACCGGGACGGTAAACCCTCCCTCTCCTGGCGTGCCGCCCAGGCCCGGGACCACCGCTCCGACGTCGCGCACGTCAAGGCCTCGCTCAAGGACAAGTACCAGGGCTGACCGGTTCGCGCCCGGGGACGGGCCCGTGCGCCGACTACCCTCACAGGCATGACGCCCGCCGAGGACCTCTGGCCCGCCCCCGTCGCCGCCGCGCCACTGGACGCGACCGTCGACGTCCCCGGGTCGAAGTCGCTGACCAACCGCTACCTCGTGCTCGCCGCCCTCGCGGACGGACCCACCGAGCTGGTCCGCCCGCTCCACTCGCGCGACACCGACCTCATGGTCGGCGCGCTCCGCGCTCTCGGTACCCGGGTCGAGGCGGACGGCGCGGACCTGCGCATCACCCCGGCCCCGCTGCGCGGCCCCGCCGACGTCGACTGCGGCCTCGCCGGGACCGTCATGCGGTTCTTCCCGGCCCTGGCCGTCCTCGCCGCCGGCGA
>NZ_JBTSDU010000147.1:0-6847 GCF_054605595.1 Georgenia sp.
AGGGACGCCGCCGCGAGGGCCACCGGGGCTTTGGCGGTCGCGGTCGCGGGCCGTCCCTTGCCGGTCAGGCTAGACATCAGCCACCCGACATCCCCAGCGTCTTCAACAGGTCCGCTGCCTGCTGAGAGTTTGCGAGCTCGTCCATGTCGAATGTCGGTGACTTCACCTCGCTGAGGTCACCCACCACGCTGCTGGACACGCCCTTGGCTACGGGGTACTGCGCCTCGGACACATCAACGGGGCCTGCGACGACCTGTTGGCCACCGTCCTTCGAGGTGAGCCAGGCCAGGAATTTCTGCGCGGCTTCGGCGTGCGTGCTGGACTTCAGCACCCCCGCCCCGGAGGACAGGATGAGGTTGCCGGGATCCTCCGTGGGGAAGTGGTAGATCTTCGACGTGAGGTTCTCGGGGCCACCCTTCTGGCCGGCCAGGACCCACCAGTAGTAGTGGTTCGACAGGCCCATCGCGTGTTTGCCGGCCTCGACGGTATCGCGCACGTTGCCGTTCTTCTGCTCGTTGACGCCGTTGGACTTCAGCGCCGCCAGGAACTCGGTGGTCTTCTCCTCGCCGAGCGTCGAGATCAGGTATTGCGTCGTGGCGACGAACGCGCCGGACGGCGCCCACGCGAACTCGCCCTCGTACTGCGGCTCGACGATCTCTGCGAGCGTCTTCGGCAGCTCGCTCTCCTTGATCTTCGTGGGGTTGTAGAAGAGGACCCGGGTGCGCGCCGCGTAGGCCACCCACAGGTCCTTGCCGGAGCTGAGCCCGGGCCGTACCTGGTCGAGCGTGGCGGCGTCCACCGGGACGAGGAGGCCCTCCTTGCCGAGCTGGGCGACCGGACCGGGGTCCTCGGAGAGGAAGACATCGGCCTTGCTGGCATCGCCCTCGGCCTCGATCTGCCCGACCGTGGCGTCCTGCTGGATGTTGAACTTCACCCCGGACTCAGCCGTGTAGGCCTTGGTGAGACCCTCGATGAGCTCGGGGTGCTGGTCGGTGTACACCGTGAGCGTGGTCGACCCGGCCTCGGTCGACGGGCCGCCGGGCGCTGCCTCCGGTGATGTCCCACATCCGGCCGTCAGAACCAGCGTCGACACCGTGACGGCGCCGAGCAGCACGCGGCCGAGCCTGCGGCGAGCCGGTCCGGTCCGGGGGTGATCCGACCCGGGGCTCTCGGACGAGGGGGAAGGGGGTGGAAGTGTCATCAGGAGAGGGCCTCTCGTTGCGAGATCTGCGAGGAACACACCGCAGCATACAACTAAGGCAAGGCTCGCCTAACACGGAGTCCGGATGTGGTCGGCCCGTTCACCGCACCGCTGGACTCACCCGGCCGGGCGTCGGATACGTCGTCACCGGCCCCTCTACCCGCACCTCGACGACGTCGCCCACCGTGAACCTGTCCGAGCCGTGCACCCGCACGGAGACCTGGACATCGGAGTCGAGGCGAACCCGGACCAGGGCATCATGGCCGTAGAACGACTGCGCGATGACCACGCCCGTCGAGGCCTTCGCCCGACCGGTATCGCCGGCAAGGGCGCCGGAGCCGACCAGACGCACGCTGAGGTTCTCCGGCCGCAGCAACACCTCGCACTCCCCGACCACGGGGTGAGCATCCGGCTCGCCGGCCACTGCCAGGCGGCCCAGGGCGCAGTCGACGCAGGCTCCGTCTTGGTCACGGCCGAGTGTTCCCGGCAGGACCACCGCTTCGCCGAGGAAACGCCCCAGGTCGGCGTCGATCGGGGCGTCGTAGACCTGGTGCGGATCACCGCTCGCGACCACCCGACCGGCCCGCATGACGACAAGGTGGTCGGCCAGCGTCATGGCTTCTGCTTGGTCATGCGTGACGAGCAGAGCGGTGGTGCCGACCTGCCGCAGCAACGCGCGTACCTCCTCACGAATTTCGATCCGCAGCTGCGCATCGAGCGCGCTGAACGGCTCGTCCAGCAGGATCAACTGCGGCTCCGGCGCGAGCGCCCGAGCCAGCGCGACGCGCTGCTGCTGCCCGCCCGAGAGCTGGTGTGGTCGGCGCTGACCCAAACCCTGTAGTCCGACGAGCTCGAGCAGTTCGTCGACCCGCTGCCTCCGCCAGTCTCGGGTCCGGTCGGAGATGCCGAACGCGATGTTGCGCGCCACCGTGAGGTGCGGGAACAACGCGCCCTCCTGCGGCACCACTCCGACGCCACGGTCGTACGGGCGCACGTTGACCCCGGCAGCGACCAGGTCGCGACCTCCCAGCGTGATGACACCCGCGTCCGGAGTCTCGAAGCCCGCGATGCACCGCAACAGGGTCGTCTTTCCCGAGCCGGACGGTCCGAGCACCGCGGCAAACGCACCCTGCTCCACGGTCACGTCGACGCCGTCGAGAGCCGCCGTAACTCGACGCCCGGTGGTGTAGGACTTGCGCAGTCCACGCACGCTGAGCACGGCACCACGCTAGCCGTACCACCTGCTGCGCTCAAACGGCGGATCTTGGGAAGGCAAGACCCGCACCGCCCTCCAAGGCCTCCGCCACGCCGCAGCCCTGGGCCGATGCACGCGGCCGACCTGTTCTTCTGGTACCTGTCCCCCTCCGCCGTCGCCGTCGCCGTCGCCGTCGCGATCCTCGCCTCCCACCCCGAAGCCGGATCCGGCTGGGCCGACGCCCTCGAGTCCGAGATCCACGCCGACCCCCGCACCCGCGACAGCGTCTGGATGGGCGTCTCCCTCTCCCTGTCCTGTCTCGCCGACTCCCGCGTCCTGGACGCCGTCAGCCCCCAGGCCCGGCGAACGCGTCGACCCCGAAGAGTTCCTCGTCACCAACGGCATGGGCTCGGGCGGAGCCGTTGTTGCCCTCGACCGCGGGGCGGGAAGGTCATCCGTTCGGGGACGACCGGCGGATGGTGGGGGCGAGCGCCTACCGGTATCGGACCGGGTGCCGGCCCGGTTTCTCGTCGAGGCCGACGTGCCCGGACGGTTGGGCCGGACTGTCTCGGTGGACGCCACGAGTGCTCGCGCGCACTCGACCCGAGGCGGCACTGGACCCGAGGCGGCGACCGCGGACAAGGCCGGCACCTACCGCCACGCCCTGGGTCGCTGTCGTCCTCGCCGCCTGCCTCACCTGGACACGAGTACGAGAGACACGACCAGGCCGTTGCGGCTCATGAGGTGGAGATCACGGGAGTGAGGACGGGCGTCCCGAATGGGACGCGATGTCGTTCACCCTGATCGGCGCACACTCACGATCGAACGGAGCTTCACCGAACGAGGCTGCCGACGACCCGTTCGATTCGCCATGAGAAGTGGTTGCGTCGCAACATCCCGCGACGGGGTGACGCCTCGACACGTGGCTGTCGCCGAGATCGGCGTGGTGAGCCCGGGGAACTGGCTTTCCAGGGTGATTCACGCCCTGTGGGTACGAAGCTTGCGGGCAGCGAGCGTCGCCGAGGCGACGACGACAGTGACGAGGGCGAGCAGGAAGCCGAACCAGCCGATGCTGCTGAGGACAGCGCCTGCACCGCGTGTGGCGTCGCGCCACGGGTAGGACAGCGCGAGCAGACAAGGGGCGGCGATTGCGGCGACGATCAGGATGCGCTTCATGGTGAACTCCTGTGGCGGGTGGTGTGGTCAGGACATGTTGGGGAGCTGGCAGGTGCTGGCGTCGCGAACGTGGGGGATCTGGTCGGCTCCGGTGTGCAGTCGGAAACGGACGACCCCGACGACGTCGCCGCCGGTGATGACGTTGAAATGGAACTGCTGGTTCTCGTGGAGGACGTCGCCGGTGACCGCACTGCCGGGGTACAGGACATGGTCGAAGCCGGCACCGATCAGCCGGTACCTGGTGCCGTCGGCGCCGACCAGGTCGACATGGTCGGTCGAGATGGTGAACAGCACGTGCGCTCGCCCGCGGCCGTCGATGGTGGTCGTCTCGCGTTGACGGAGGTAGCCGCCGGTGGCGGTGAGGGTTCCGACGTCGTCGCACGTGACGACATCTCCGGCGGCGGGTATGGCTTGAGTCGGTGCGGCGGCGGATGCGGGGCCGGCGGTGACTGCGGCGACGGCAAGTGCGCCCACGGTGATGGCGATGGCGTGCTGGGCGCTGTTGCGGATGCGGGTGAATCGGTATGTGGTCATACCGGGAACGCTAGGAGTGTTCGTGCTGCGGCGCGTCGGGCGTTGGGCATGAACCGGGTCGACGCTGGTCGCATTTCCCCGGTGCTGCGCTCCGACCTGGGTATGGGTGCGGCAATTCCTCAGACGGAGGCGGGCGGGACTGCGGAGATCTAGTCTTGAGACGTGGCCGAGGTGTCGAGGGCGACGGTGTACGGCGAAACCGGCTGGCGTGCCGGCGTCTGGCCCGACGTCGTGTTGGCTGCAGTGATCACGCTCGGCGGGCAGCTGGAGTTGGCCTCCTCTGGTCAGGTGGGTTGGCACGGGCTGCTCCCCGGGATGCTGCTGTTCGGCCAGACCGCACCGGTGGCCGCCCGGCGGTTGGCGCCTTCGGTGGCCGCAGCGGTCGGCGCGGCGGCGCTGGCGATCGAGGCGTTGGCCTCGGTGCCAACCAACACCCTGTCAGGGCTGGTGGCTGCACTGGTGCTGCTCTACAGCCTCGGCCGCCACGCTGCAGGGTGGAGATTGGTCGCGGTCACCACGTTCACGGGCGTGGCACTGGCCGTGCACATGGTGTTGTTGTCCGGTTTGCAGATCAGCGACCTCGCCTTCGCGGTGATCTTCGGGGCTGCCGCGTGGCTGACCGGCCGGGCGATGCGCCGTCGTGAACAGGACCGGCGGCGCGCCGAGGCCGAAGCCCGCAACGAGCGGGCCGCTGCGGCCGCGGCCCTGGACGCGGCAGTGGTCGACGAGCGCGCTCGCATCGCCAGAGAGCTGCACGACGTCGTCGCCCATGGCATGGGTGTGATGGTCGTGCAGGCCGCGGCGGCCGAACAGTTGCTCAACGAGGACCCGGACTCGGCCCGGGTACCGCTGAGCGCCGTCCGACAGACCGGGCAGCAAGCGTTGGCCGAGATGAGGCGTCTGCTCGGGCTGCTCCGAGACGGTGGCACAGCCGAGGGGCTCAAGGCGCAGCCCGGCTTGCAGCAACTGCCGGGGCTGGTCGAGCGGCTCCGCGAGGCGGGCATGGCGGTGACGTTCACCGTCACCGGCGAGCCGACCCTCGTGCCACCCGGGCAGCAGCTATGCGCCTACCGGATCGTTCAGGAGGCGCTGACGAACTCGCTCAAACACGCCGGGGGCGCACCGGCGATAGTCGAGCTGCAGTACCGCGCGGACGCCCTCGCGGTGCGCGTCCACAACAGCATCGGCACCAGGACGCCGGAGGCGTCGAACGGTGCCGGGCACGGGCTGGTCGGCATGCGCGAGCGAGTCCGCCTCTACGGCGGCACACTGCAGGCCGGCGGCCGGCCCGATGGATCCTTCCTCGTCGACGCGATCCTGCCGACCCGCGCATGACCCCGCCGATTCGAGTGCTGATCGCCGACGACCAGGCCCTGGTCCGCTCCGGCTTCCGGATGATCCTCAGCACCCAGCCGGACATGGAGATCGTCGGCGAGGCCGGCGATGGTCGCGACGCCGTCGTGCTGGGCCGAGATCTCGTACCGGACGTGCTCCTGATGGATGTCCGGATGCCGGACATGGATGGCATCTCGGCGACCCGGTCGCTGCTCGCAGACCCGTCGATCACGACCCGGGTGCTGATCCTGACCACCTTCGACGGTGACAGTCACGTGTATGACGCCGTCTGTGCCGGCGCGAGCGGATTCCTGCTCAAGACCGTCAGTCCGGGCCAGCTCATCGAAGCCGTCCGTACCGTCGCAGCGGGCGACGCGATCTTGGACCCCATCGTCACCGGGCGGCTGCTCGCAGAGTTCGTCAAAGGCCCGCACCCCGCCGACGACGTGCCGGAGGCGTTCACGACCCTCTCGCCGCGCGAGCTCGATACCGCGCGCTACGTCGCACAAGGATTGTCCAACGCGGAGATCGCGCGGCGGATGTTCCTGTCCGAACCCACCATCAAGACGCACGTCACCGCGATCCTCGCCAAGCTGGGCGTGCGCGACCGGGTCCAAGTCGTCGTGCGCTGCTACGAGACCGGCCTGGTCCGCCCCGGCCACAGCGACACCACCTGAGCCTCGCGGCCCTCTTCGCCGAACCTCCGTGGTCCGCAAGTCCGGCCGGCCGAGTGCACGGTGCATGGTGGTTCCGATGACCATGACGTTGGGCTGAGAAGCCGCCACCGGCTGGATCATAGGAGACAACGGTGCCGTGCCGCTTGGCTGCGACGCCAGGGCCGCCAGCACCTGTGAAACGCCCCGCCACCGATCAAGTCGCCGACCTCCTGCTCCTGCGCCGGTGGCCCGCCGGCGATCCCCAGAAGGAGCACGTACCCATCGAGCGTCTGGGGGCCGGATCGGCGGGTTGGGCAACCTCGACTGAGCTCGCAGCTCGGTGATCCATTGCCGTGCAGCCAAGCCGAGGACGCCCGCGCGTTCTGCGCCGAGTTTTACCGCTGGTACAACACCAAGCACCTCCATTCCGCGATCGGCATGCACCGGCCGTTCGACGTCCACCACGGCCACGCCGACACCGTCCAGGACCACCGGGCCAGCGTCCTGGCCGGCGCCTACACCGCCCACCCCGAACGCTTCGTCCGCCACCCACCCGTCCCGCTCGCCCTACCCGAGACCGCCTGGATCAACCCACCCGCCAAGGAGGAGATGACCGACTCAACGATTTAAGGCTCTCCTGACTGATCCGTGGGTCATTTCGTCTTGGCGCGGCCGGGGAGGGGCGGGCAGTAGCCGCCGAGGGAGAGCATGGCCAGGGCGATGAGAGCCTCGGGGTTCTTGAACCCGAAG
>NZ_JBTSDU010000148.1:0-6800 GCF_054605595.1 Georgenia sp.
GAGCCGGCCGGCCGCCCGGGCGGCGACGACCTCGCCCACCACCCGGCCCGCGTACTTGCCCTGGTGGGTCATCAGGGCGCGGCCGGTGACGTCGCCGGCGGCGTAGAGCCACCCGCCGGCGACGGCGCGGACCCGGCCCGAGTCGTCGACCGTCAGCGGTTCCCCCTCCGCCAACGTCACGCCCACACCGTCCAGGCCCAGTCCGGCGGTCCGGGGGCGCCGGCCGGCGGCGACGAGGAGCTCGTCCGCGGTGAGGCTGGTGCCGTCGTCGAGCGTGATGACGACGGCACCGTCCGGGCCGTCCGGGCGTTCGACCCGGGTGGTGCTCACGCCCGTGCGCACGTCGACCCCGGCGTCGGTCAGGCCGCGGGTGACGGCGTGGCCGGCCTGGGCGGGGAAGGCGCCGAGGACCTCGCCCCGCACGAGCAGCGTCACGGCGGCGCCGAGGCCGGCGAACGCCTGCGCGAGCTCGGTCCCGGCCACGCCGGCGCCGATCACGGCGAGGCGTGCCGGGACGGCGTCGGTCGACGTCGCGTCCCGGGTGGTCCAGTACCGGGTGGTCGTCAGGCCGGCCACGGGCGGTGCCGCGGGCTCGGAGCCGGTGGCGACCACGACGGCGTGCCGGGCCGTGAGCACCCGGTCGCCGTCGCCGGTGGTGACCCGCACGCGCCTGACGCCGTCGAGCCGGGCGGTGCCGCGCACCACGGTCAGCCCCGCCCCCTCGGCCCACGCGACCTGGGAGCTGTCGTCCCAGTCGTGGGTGAAGGCGGTGCGACGCCGGAGCGCGGCGGCGGCGTCGACGGCGCCGGCGACGGCCTGGGCGGCGCCGTCGACCCGCAGCGCCGCCGCGCGGGCGGCCCCGGGGCGCAGCAGCGCCTTGGACGGCATGCACGCGTAGTACGAGCACTCCCCGCCCACCAGGGCGTTCTCGACCATCGCGACGGACATGCCGCCGCCGTGCGCGTAGTCGGCCACGTTCTCCCCGGTCGATCCGCCGCCGATGACGACGACGTCGAAGGTGTCCTGCTCGGGTGTCTGGGTCATGCCCCGAGCCTGGTGCAGGGCCGGACCGGGCGCAAGGGAGCGCCATGAGAGGATCGGCGCGGCTGCCGGGGGCTGCCGGCGGGTGGCGCTCGCAGCTCTCGACCGGGCGAGCAGAGGGAGAAGCGGTGGGCGTCCAACCTCTCGGGGTGCCGCGGGCCGTGCCGGACCCGCTCCTGGCCTCGAGCCGGACCCCCGCTCCGCGCACGCTCGTGGAGCTGCTCGCCGACACCGTGCGCCGCCACCCCACCGCCCTCGCCATCGACGACGGCGACGAGGAGCTCACGTACACCGCGTTCCGCGCGGCGGTGCTGACCCGGGGCGCCCGGCTGGCCGCGGCGGGCGTGCGTCGCGGCGACCGGGTGGGCGTGCGCGCCCCGTCCGGGACCGTCGACCTGTACCTGTCGATCCTGGCGATCCTCCACGCGGGCGCCGCCTACGTCCCGGTGGACGCGGACGACCCCGAGGAGCGGGCGGCGCTCGTGTTCGCCGAGGCCGCGGTGGTGGCCGTCGTGCGCGCGGACGGCCTCGTCACCACACCGGCCGGCACCGCGCTCTCACGCCCGGGTGCGGCGGACAGCACCGGTGCCCGCACCGGCACGACCGATCCCGCCGCAGCGACCGCTCCGCCGCCGGCGGCCCCCGAGGCCCCGACCCCGGACGACGACGCCTGGATCATCTTCACCTCGGGCTCGACCGGCAAACCCAAGGGCGTCGCCGTCACCCACCGCAGCGCCGCCGCGCTGGTCGACGCCGAGGCCCGGCTGTTCCTCCCGCACGCCCCGCTCGGCCCCGGGGACCGCGTCCTCGCCGGGCTCTCGGTGGCCTTCGACGCCTCCTGCGAGGAGATGTGGCTGGCGTGGCGCAGCGGCGCCACCCTCGTCCCCGCGCCCCGGGCGCTCGTGCGCACCGGCACCGACCTCGGCCCGTGGCTGGTCGAGCGGGACATCTCGGTGGTCTCCACCGTGCCCACGCTCGCCGGCCTGTGGCCGGTGGACACGCTCGACGCCGTCCGGCTGCTCATCTTCGGCGGCGAGGCCGTCCCGCCCGAGCTCGCCACCCGGCTCTGGCGGGCCGACCGGGAGCTGTGGAACACGTACGGGCCCACCGAGGCCACGGTCATCGCCTGCGCCGCCCGGCTCGAACCCGGCCGGCCCGTGCGCATCGGCTTGCCGCAGGACGGCTGGGACCTCGCCGTCATCGACCCCGCGGGCCGGCCGGTGGCCGAGGGCGAGACCGGCGAGCTGATCATCGGCGGCGTCGGCCTGGCCCGCTACCTGGACCCCGGGCTCGACGCCGAGAAGTTCGCCCCCGTGCCCGCGCTCGGCTGGGACCGGGCCTACCGCTCCGGCGACCTCGTGGTGCTGGACCGGGCGGGCCTGATCTTCCTCGGCCGCGCCGACGACCAGGTCAAGGTCAACGGCCGCCGCATCGAGCTCGGCGAGGTCGACGCCGCACTGCTCGGCCTGCCCGGCGTCGGGGCCGCGGCCGCCGCCGTCAAGCACACCCCGACCGGCAACGCCGTCCTGGTCGGGTACGTGGTGGCGGCCGGCCCGGACGCCCTCGACACCGCCGCCCTGCTGGCGCGACTGCGCGCGGAGCTGCCGGCGTCGCTGATCCCGCTCCTCGCCGTCGTCGAGGAGATCCCCACCCGCACCTCCGGCAAGGTCGACCGCGACGCGCTGCCCTGGCCGCTCACCGGCCGCCGGGCCGAGGAGGGGGAGTCCACCCTCAGCGGCACCGCGGCGTGGGTGGGCGAGCAGTGGGCCACGGTCATCGGAGTGCAGCCCACCGGACCGGCGGACGACTTCTTCTCCCACGGCGGCAGCTCACTGACCGCCGCCCAGCTCGTCTCGGCGCTGCGGTCCCGGTACCCCGAGGTCACGGTCGCCGAGGTGTACGGCCATCCCGAGGTCGGGTCGCTGGCCGACCACCTCGAGCGGTGCTGGCCGGGTGCGGGCTCCGCGGCGGGCGCGGCCGCGGGCGCCGCCGGTGCCGCCCGCACCGTCCGGCCCGTGCCGGTCGCCGCCCAGGCGGTCCAGCTCCTCGCGCTCGTGCCGCTGCGCACGCTCGTCGCGCTGCGCTGGCTGACCGTCCTCGCGGCGCTGAACAACCTGCTGGCCTGGGCGTGGCAGGTGCCGTGGGCCGTCGAGGTCTCCTGGTGGTGGGTGCTGGCCGGCTGGCTGGCCACCGTGTCCCCGCTGGGCCGCATGGGCGTCAGCGCGCTCGGGGCGCGGGCCCTGCTCGCGGGGCTGCGGCCCGGCACCTACCCGCGCGGCGGCCGGGTGCACCTGCGTCTGTGGGTGGCGGAGCGGCTCGTCGAGGGCTACGGCGCCCTCACCACCGCGAGCGCACCGCTGGTCGGGTGGTACGCCCGTGCCCTGGGGGTGCGCATGGGCCGCGACGTCGAGCTGCACGCCGTCCCGCCGGTCACCGGCATGCTCACCCTGGGCCGGGGCGCCGCCATCGAGCCCGAGGTGGACCTCGCCGGGCACTGGGTCGACGGTGACGTCGTCCACATCGGCGCGATCCGGATCGGGGCCGGCGCGACCGTGGGCGCACGCAGCGTGCTGTACCCCGGCGCCGAGGTGGGCGCCGGCACCGACGTCGCCGCCGGGTCCGCCGTGCACGGCCGCACCGGGGCGGGCGAGTACTGGGCGGGCTCCCCGGCCGCGAAGGTGCGCGAGGCCCGCCACCCGTGGCCCGCGACCCGGCCGTCGGGCTCGCGGGCCTGGGTGGGCGCGTTCGCCCTCTCGGGGGCGGCGCTCGCGGCGCTGCCGGTGCTCGCCGTCGCCGGCGGGCTGGCGCTGGTCGGGCCGGCCGTCCGGTCGGCCCCGGACCTGGGCGCCGCCGTCGGGCCCGCGCTCCTGGCGGGCGTCGGCGCGACCCTCGCGGCGTACCTGGTGTACGCGCTGCTGGTGGTCGTCGCGGTGCGGCTGCTCGGTATCGGCCTGCTCGAGGGCTTCCACCCCGTGCGCTCACGCGCCGGCTGGCAGGCGTGGTGCACCGAGCGGCTGGTGGACTCCGCCCGGACCGTGCTGTTCCCGCTGTACTCCTCCGTCGTCACCCCCGTGTGGTTGCGGCTGCTCGGGGCGAAGGTCGGCAAGAACGTCGAGGCGTCCACGGTCATCGGCATCCCCAGCATGATGCGCATCAAGAACGGGGCGTTCCTCGCGGACGACACCATGGTCGCCTCCTACGAGCTGGGCGGCGGCTGGCTGCGGGTGGCGCGGGCGAAGGTCGGCCGGCGCGCGTTCCTCGGCAACTCGGGCATGACCGCGCCCGGGCGGACGGTCCCCAAGAACGGGCTGGTCGCCGTGCTCTCCGCCACCCCGCACAAGACCCGCGCCGGCTCCAGCTACATCGGCAGCCCACCGGTGCTGCTGCCCCGCGCGGCCACGCTCGAGAACGACGAGCTCACCTTCTCCCCGCCGGTGCGGCTGCGGTGGGCGCGCGGCGCCGTCGAGGGTGCCCGCGTGGTGCCGGCGCTGCTCGTCGGGGTCCTCGCCCTCGGGGTGGTGCTGACGCTGCAGGCGCTCGTCCTCGCCGGCGGTTGGGGCCTGGCGCTCTGGCTCGGCGGCGTGGTGCTGCTGGCCGCGGGCGCCGTCGCGGCCCTCGTGACCGTCGCGGCGAAGTGGCTGCTGGTCGGCCGGCACCGGCCCGGTACGCACCCGCTGTGGAGCTCGTTCGTGTGGCGCGGCGAGCTCGCCGACACCTTCACCGAGATGCTCGCCGCCCCCTACTTCGCGGACGTCGTCACGGGCACGCCCGCCCTGGTGTGGTGGCTGCGCGGGATGGGCGCGACCATCGGGCGCGGTGTGTGGTGCCAGACGTACTGGCTCCCCGAGGCGGACCTCGTCCACCTCGGCGACGGCGCCGCCGTCGGGCCCGGCTGCGTGGTCCAGACCCACCTGTTCCACGACCGCATCATGAGCCTGGACGCCGTGACGCTGGCGGCGGGCGCCACGCTCGGCCCGCACGGGGTGATCCTGCCCGCCGCGACGCTGGGCGCCGCCACCACCGTCGGTCCGGCCTCGCTCGTCATGCGCGGCGAGGGGGTTCCCGCGGGGACCCGGTGGGTCGGCAACCCGATCGCGCCCTGGCGCGCGGCCGCGGCCGACGACCGGCAGGGTGCCGCATGAGCAGCAGCACGAGCGCGATCCCGCCGTCGCCGTACGAGCCGCACGGCTGCGCCGCCATCCACGTCGAGCACTACGACCTCGATCTGAGCTACCGGGTCGCCACCAACCGGCTGGCCGGCGTCGCGGTGCTGCGGCTCCGTTGCCGCCAGGACCTGCGGGAGCTGGCCCTGGACCTGACCGGCCTCGCCGTCAAGAAGGTGAGCGTCACCGGCGCCCGGCTCGCGAAGTTCACCCACCGGCAGGGCCGCCTCCGCCTCAAGCTCGACGCGAAGGTGTCCGCGGGCACGGTCCTGACGATCACCGTGCACTACGAGGGCCACCCACAGCCGGTGCCGAGCGCGTGGGGCACGGTCGGCTGGGAGGAGCTCGACGACGGCGCCATCGTGGCCAGCCAGCCCATCGGGGCGTCGTCGTGGTTCCCGTGCAACGACCGCCCGTCCGACAAGGCCACCTACCGCACGAGCGTGACGACCGAGAGCGCCTACCGCGTCCTCGCCCACGGCGTCCTCGTGGAGCACTACGTCCGCGCCGCCACCACCCGGTGGGTCTATGTGGAGCGGCACCCGACGAGCACCTACCTCGCGACCGTGCAGATCGGCCGCTACGACGAGCTCGAGCTCGCGGACGGCGCCGTGCCGCAGCGGGCGCTCGTCCCACCGGCGATGCGGGCGACGGCGGCCGAGCTGCTCGCGGAGCACGGGGCGCTCCTGGACCACCTGGTCGAGCTGTTCGGGCCGTACCCGTTCGCCTCCTACACGCTGGTGTTCACGGCGGACGAGCTGGAGATCCCGGTGGAGGCGCAGGGCGTCTCGATCTTCGGGTCCAACCACCTCGCGGCACACGACGGTGACGAGCGGCTCATCCCGCACGAGCTCGCGCACCAGTGGTTCGGCAACTCCGTGTCCGTCGCCGACTGGCAGCACATCTGGCTCAACGAGGGCTTCGCCTGCTACGCCGAGTGGCTGGTCTCCCCCACGGCGGGCGGGCAGAGCACCGCCGCGATGGCACGCATGTGGCACCAGCGGCTGTCCGCCCTGCCGCACGACCTCGTGCTGGCGGACCCGGGCCCGGCGAACATCTTCGACGACCGCATCTACAAACGTGGTGCGCTCACGCTCCACGCGCTGCGGCTCCGTCTGGGCGACGATGTCTTCTTCCCGATCGTGCGGGACTGGACCGCCCGGTACCGTTACCGCACCGTCACCACCGCGGACTTCCGCGACCTGGTCGTGGAGCACGCCCGGGTGTCCGGCGGCGACCCCCTGGCTCGCGCCGCTGCGGATCTGCTGGTGCGGTGGCTGGACCAACCGGCGCTGCCCGCGCTGCCCGAAGCACGCGATTAGCACCGTTTGATCCCTTCTCCCCTGATCCCTTCTCCCCTGATCCCTCCATCCCCCTTGATCCCGCCCCCTGATCCACCCCTCCCCTGATCCCTCCATCCCCCTTGATCCCGCCCCCTGATCCACCCCTCCCCTGATCCCTCTACCCCCTGCCCGATCCCTCCACCCCCGATCCACCCCCGATCCACCCCCGATCCACCCCCTGATCCCTCCATCCCCCTTGATCCCGCCCCCTGATCCACCCCTCCCCCGATTCCCCTACCCCCTGTCCGATCCC
>NZ_JBTSDU010000149.1:0-6643 GCF_054605595.1 Georgenia sp.
AGCACCCTTGTGCGCCTCATCAACGCCCTCGAGCGCCCCGACTCGGGCACGGTGACGGTGGACGGCGCCGTGGTCTCCGCACTGGACGGGCGCGACCTGCGCCTTGCGCGGCGCAAGACCGGGATGATCTTCCAGCACTTCAACCTGCTGAGCTCGCGGACGGTGCGGGGCAACGTCGAACTGGCGCTCGAGATCGCCGGGCAGGACCGCGCGGCGCGGCGCCGTCGGGCCGGGGAGATCCTCGAGCTCGTGGGCCTCGACGACAAGCGTGACGCCTATCCCGCCCAGCTCTCGGGCGGGCAGAAGCAGCGGGTGGGTATCGCCCGGGCGTTGGCCACCAACCCGAGCGTGCTGCTCAGCGACGAGGCCACCTCCGCCCTCGACCCCGAGACCACGCGGTCCGTCCTCGACCTCATCCGCGACCTGAGCCGGGAGCTGGGCCTGACGGTGCTGCTCATCACTCACGAGATGGACGTGATCAAGCGCGCGTGCAACTCCGCCGCCGTCATGGCCGACGGACGCATCCTCGAGCACGGGCGGGTGGACGACCTCCTCGCGACCGAGGGTTCACGCCTGGCCGCCGCCCTCTTCGAGCTGGGCGAGCTCCCGCCCGACCGGGGCACCACCATCGTCGACATCACCTTCACCAAGACCACGTCGAGCCGGCCGGTCGTCGCCCAGCTCGCCCGCAGCCACGGCCTCGACGTCGGGATCCTCGGCGCCGCGATCCAGACGATCCACGGTGACCGGCAGACCGGCCGGACCAGGCTTGAGATCCCGGGCAGCCCGGAGCAGGTGCGAGCGGCCATCGACGACCTGCGCGGCCAGGGACTCTTCGTGGAGGTGGTCCGGTGATCGATCGCACCGATCCCGGCTTCTGGTCGGACATGTTCCAGGTGGTCTGGGAGGCCACCGGGCAGACGGCCTACATGGTGCTGATCTCGCTCCTGCTCACCGTCGTCCTCGGCCTCGCCATCGGTATCCTGCTCGTCACGACCGAGGACGACGGGCTGCTGGCGAAGCCCTTCGGCTCGCGGTTCGTCGGCGTGGTCGTCAACTGGGTTCTCGAGGTCGTCGTCAACCTGGGGCGGTCGATCCCGTTCATCATCCTGATGATCCTGCTGATCCCGGTCACGCGGCTCGTCGTCGGCACCGGGTTCGGCCCGACGGCGGCGATCGTGCCCCTGACCGTCGCCGGGATCCCGTTCTTCGCCCGACTGGTCGAGATCGCCATCCGGGAGGTGCCCGCCGGCGTCGTCGAGGCGGCGGAGTCCCTCGGTGCCACCCGGTGGACGATCCTCACCAAGGTGCTCGTTGCCGAGTCGGTGCCGGCGCTCACGCTCGGGCTGTCCACCACGGTGGTCTCGCTCATCGCCTACTCGGCCATGGTCGGCACCGTGGGCGGTGGCGGCCTGGGCGACGTCGCGTTCCGCTACGGCTACCAGCGCTACAGCATCGAGTACATGCTCGTCGTCGTCATCATCCTGGTGGTCATCGTCCAGATCCTGCAGAGTGCCGGGAACCACCTGGCCAAGAGGCTCTCGCACCGTTGATCGGCCACCGCCGATCACTGACCGCTGAGCGACAGCCCGACGGATCGCACCGCCCCGGCGATCGCCCGAGTGCGCCAACCCCCATCCCACCGACCGAGACCACTTCCGCCCCAACCGACAAAAGGATCCACACGATGCGCAAGACCCGCACCCTGCTCACCGGCGTCACCGCCGTGACCCTCGCTCTCGGCCTCGCCGCGTGCGGCACGTCCGAGGCGGACAACGGTGCCGGCGCGGCCTCCGACGTCGTCCACGTGGGCGCCCTGGCCGTGCCCGCCGGTGACATGCTCAACTTCCTCGCCCAGGACCTCGCCCCCGCGGCCGGGCTGACGATCGAGTTCACCGAGTTCAGCGACTACAACACGCCCAACCCGGCGCTCGTGGAGGGCTCGGTCGATGCGAACCTCTTCCAGAACACCACCTTCCTGGAGACGTTCAACGAGGCCAACGGGGCGGACCTGGTGAGCGTCGGCGAGGTCTACCTCCCGCCGATGGGCCTGTACTCCAACGAATACTCCACGCTCGAGGACCTGCCCGACGGCGCGAGCATCGCTATCCCGAACGACCCCACGAACGAGGGCCGCGCGCTCAAGCTGCTCGCCGAGCGGGGCCTCATCGAGGTCACCGAGGAGCCCATCACGCTCGCCGACATCACCGCGAACCCCAAGAACATCGACTTCATGGAGATCGAGAACGCCTCACTGCCCCAGGCCGTGAACGACCAGGACGCTGCGATCGTCACCGCCGCGTTCGCGATGCCGGCCGGCCTGACCGCCGACCAGCAGATCTTCGCCGAGGGCACCGACAGCGCGTACTTCAACGTGCTCGCCACCACGCCCGAGCTGGTCGACGACCCGCGCATCACGAAGCTCTACGAGCTGCTCACCTCGGACGAGGTGGCCACGTGGCTCGAGGAGGAGTACGACGGGATCATCATCCCGGCGAAGTGATCGACCCGGACCGCCCCCTGAACGGAGCCGTTCAGGGGGCGGTGCCACGTTCCGGGGCGGGCTGGCCTCGCGGGGCCGCAGGATCCTGCGGGATGGCGCGGCGGAGCGCCGCGTGCAGCCCCGCCAAGGTGAGCCGCCCGGTGGCCCGGCCTGCTCCGTCGTGCACCTCGACCGCCCCGTCCGGGCTGGCGGCGAGCGCGGTGAAGGCCGCCTCGAGGCTCTCGCCGAGACCGAGGGCTGGTGTCGCTGCGGCACCGTCGACGGTGCGGGCACCGTCCTGATCGACGGTGCGGGTGCCGTCCTCACCGGCTGCGGCGTCCGGTTCGAGATCCTGCGCACGCAGCGTGGTGACGGCGAGCATCCGCAACGACCTCGCGGCGCCGATGAAGTTCTCCACGAACGCGGTGGCGGGTGCGGCGAGCACCTCACCGGGTGCGGCGATCTGCTCGAGGTGGCCGCCCTGGCTGAAGACCGCGACGCGGTCGCCGAGCCCGACCGCCTCGTCGATGTCGTGCGTCACCAGCAGCACCGTGGTGCCGAGCTCGGTGTGGATGCGTCGGAACTCCGACTGCAGGGCGCGCCGGCCCTCCGGGTCGACGGCGCCGAACGGCTCGTCCATCAGCATCACGCGCGGGTTCGTGGCGAGCGCCCGGGCCACCCCGACGCGTTGCCGCTGACCGCCCGAGAGCTCGTGCGGGTACCGCGGGCCGTGCGCCGCCGGGTCCAGCCCGACGAGCTCGAGGAGCTCGTCGACCCGCGCCCGGGTGCGGGCCCGGTCCCAGTGCAGCAGGCCGGGGACCGTCGCGATGTTCTGGGCCACCGTCCGGTGCGGGAAGAGCCCGACATTCTGGATCACGTACCCGATGCCCCGGCGCAACGCCACCGGGTCCTGCCCGGCGACGTCCTCGCCGTCGAGCAGCACACGGCCGGCCGTGGGTTCGACGAGCCGGTTGACCATGCGCAGGAGCGTGGACTTGCCCGATCCGGACGGGCCGACGAGCGTGAGCAGCTCGTGCTCGTAGACCTCCAGGTCGAGCCCGCTCACCGCGACCGTGCCGTCGTCGTACGCCTTCCGCACACCGTCGAAGCGGATGAGGGGATGACCCGGATCGAACGGCATCCCACGACGGTACCCGCCGGGGCGCTCGTGCGGGCGGAGGGGTACGCCGGGGCGCTCGTGCGGGCGGCGGGGTACGGTCGTGCAGGTGGGACCGATGCGTGCGGCGGTGGACAACCCGTGGTTGTCGTGGCGCTACGTCGAGAACAACTGGTCGGACATCGTCACCCTGACCGGTCAGCACGTCAGCCTCACCCTGCAGGCGGTGCTCATCGCCATGGCGATCGCGCTCCCGCTCGCCGTGCTCGCCCGGGCCCGGCCCGCGCTCGCGGCCACCGTCCTCGGCGGCTCGGCCGTGCTCTATACCGTCCCCTCGATCGCGCTGTTCGGCCTGCTGGTCCCGTTCACCGGCATCGGGCGCACCACCGTGCTCATCGGCCTGGTCGCCTACGCGATGCTGGTGCTGGTGCGGAACATCCTCGTCGGGCTGCAGTCCGTGCCGGACGAGGTCACGGACGCGGCGGAGGGGATGGGGTACTCGGCGTCTCGGCGGCTCGTCGCCGTCGACCTGCCCCTCGCCCTGCCGGCCATCATCACGGGCGTGCGGCTGGCGACGGTCACGACGGTCGCGCTGGTGACCGTGGGTGTGGTGGTCGGCTACGGCGGACTCGGCCAGCTCATGTACCGCGGCTTCAACTCCGGGTACCGGGCCGAGATCATGACCGCCACGCTGCTGAGCCTGGCGGTGGCGCTCGTGGCCGATGTCGTGCTCCTGCTGCTCGGCCGCGCCGTGACGCCGTGGCTGCGCCGGAGGGCCGCCTGATGGTGGTGAGCCCTTGATGAGCGACGTGCTGTCGGACGCGGTCCGCTTCCTCAACGATCCCCTGAGCTGGACCGAGCGCAACGGCATCCTCGACCTGCTCGGGGACCACCTGTGGATGACGCTCGTCGCCGTGGCGCTCGGGACGGTCGTCGCGCTCCCGCTGGGGATGTGGCTGGGGCACTCCGGGAACGGCGGGCACGGCGGGAACCGCGGAATGACGGTGGTCGGCGTCGCCAACCTGACCCGCGCGATCCCGACGCTGGCTCTGCTCATGATCTTCACCGCCGGTCTCGGGCTCGGTCAGACGCCGACCATCCTCGCCGTCGCGATCTTCGCGGTGCCGCCGATCCTGTCGAACACCTACACGGGGCTGCGTGAGGTCGACCCGGACGCGCGCGACGCCGGGCGCGGGATGGGCATGTCGCCCACCCGGCTGCTCCTCCAGGTCGAGCTGCCCCTCGCGCTGCCGCTGATCGGGGCCGGCATCCGCACCGCCGTCGTGCAGGTGGTGGCGACGATCTCGCTCGCCGCTCTCGTCGGTGGCGGCGGACTCGGGCTCGTCATCTCGAACGGGATCTTCACGCAGCGGTTCGGGCAGGCGCTCGCCGGCGCGCTGCTCGTCGTCGTCCTGTCCCTGGGGATCGAGGCGCTGCTCGCCTACGGGCAGCACGTGCTCACCCCGACGCCGCTGCGCCAGCAGCGTCGCCGGCGTCGCCGCGCACCGGTGATCCAGCCCGCAGCCTGATCGGAAGGCATGGTCCGGGGGCGGCCCGGGGGCCTCGCTGATCGGCCCAACGGCCCGATGACGCGGAAGGAGGCGAGGTCGACCGGTGGCCGGTAGGTGGTACGGCAGAGGTCCAGCACGGTCCCGGAGGTGGGATCGGTGAGCCGGCGGCGCCAGGCCCCAGCGCCGGCACCCCCACCAACCGACCGGGGAGATCACGATTGCGCAAAGAAAGCCGTCCGATCATGGGTCCCACCTTGCGGTGGCGGCGCCCGCACGCTCGAATGAACCCGGTCATGTCCACGAGGCACCATGCGTGCCGCAGCAGGAGGTCATCCATGCGCACGCCACGTCTCATCGCTGCCGCCGGCGGGATCACGCTGCTTCTCGCCGCCTGCGGGGCGCCCGGCTCGTCCGGCGGCGGGACCCCCACCACCGGGGGTGCGACCTCGTCCGCGGTGACCTCAGCCGCCGCCTGCGCCCCGGTCGCGGACAACGCACTGGTGGTGCTCGAGGACGACAAGAACCTCCAGACCGTCGACAACGTCATCCCGGCCATCTACGCCTCCGCGGCGCAGCCGGCCATGATCGCCGCGCTCGACGCCGTCTCCGCCAGCCTCGACACCCCGGCCCTCATCGAGCTCAACAAGCAGGTCGACGTCGAGCGCAACACCGCCAGCCAGGCTGCCGACGCCTACTTCACCGACGCCGGCATCGAGGTGACGGACACGTCGGGCTCCGGCAACGTCGTCGTGGGGGCCGGCAACTTCTCCGAGTCCGCCACGCTCGCCGAGCTCTACGCCCAGGCGTTGACCGCGGCGGGCTACACCGTCGAGGTCCGCACGATCGGGAACCGGGAGACCTACGAGCCCGCCCTCGAGTCGGGCGAGCTCACCGTCGTCCCCGAGTACACAGGCACGCTCACCGAGTTCCTCAACGCCAAGATCAACGGGGCCGACGCCGCCGCGAGCAACCCGCAGGCGAGCGCGGACCTGGATGAGACGGTCACCAATCTCACGGCGCTCGGCGAGCAGGTGGGTCTGACGTTCGGCCAGCCCTCCGCGGCGGCCGACCAGAACGCCTACGCCGTCACCGCGGCCTTCGCCGAGGAGCACGGCGTCGCCACCCTCTCCGAGCTCGCCGAGGCGTGCTCCGGCCTCGTGCTCGGGGGCCCGGTGGAGTGCCCCGACCGGCCGTTCTGCGAGCCGGGCCTCGAGCAGACCTACGGCCTGGACTTCGCCGAGTTCGTCTCGCTCGACGCCGGTGGCCCGCTCACCAAGCAGGCGCTGACGTCCGGTGCGATCGCCGTCGGCATGGTGTTCTCCTCCGATGCGGCGCTCGCGACGAACTGATCCCCACCGCGAGCCGGCAGCAGGGAGCCCGCACACCGACCGGTGTGCGGGCTCCCGGCACCGTGCCGACCGGCGTGTGTGCCTGAACGGGCCGATGTGGTCGCGTGAGCGGGGCGTCGGTGCCCTCCGATAGTTTCGCCACCATGAGGCGAGCGGGCAGCGCAATCCTTCCGGGGCCGGTCAG
>NZ_JBTSDU010000150.1:0-6606 GCF_054605595.1 Georgenia sp.
CAGCGAGGCCGCCCGACTCTTGGGCTCCATCGGGCAGGTTGCCGGCGGGATCAGCAAGCTCTCGGCCCTGGCCGCCGACGCGGGCGGGTTCAAGGCGTTGTTCTCGTCGGGCAAGGGGATATCGAGCGCGCTCGGTCCGATCGGCGCGGCTGTCGGCGGCGCGATGGCGATCGGCAGCCTGTTGTTCGGCGAAGACCCGGAAGTGGCGCGCCGCCGCGAGGCCAACACCAAGGCGCTCAACGACCTCACTAACGCGGTCGGCAGCCTCGACATCGGCTCCACCAGCCGTAACCGCGACACGACGGTGCGGATCGCGAACGACATCAACGACCGTTTCCCGAAGACCGGGTTCCAATCCAGCTTCAAGCGCACGGACGCGCTGGGCGCGGCGTTGGAGGAAGCGGGGATGCCGTTCGCGGAGTTTCAGCGGCAGGCCGCACTGCTCGGCATCGAGATCGGTAAGCTCGGGAGCGTCACGAAGGAGCAGCTAGAGGCGATCGTCAAGGCCGCCGGCACGCTGGGCGTCCATCTGGGCGAACTGCGCGACAGCTTCGACGTACTCGACACGGCGCCCGCGATCAAGCTCTCCGAGACGCTGCGCCTACTCGCGTCGGAGGGCGACGAGTATTCCAGGGCGCTGGCGGAACAGGTGCAGGGCTACAACCTCGCCAGTGGCGCGGGGCGGGCGGCAGCCGAGGCAGCGGTTCGGGCAGCGTTCGAGCTTGGCAGCATCAGCGCGCCGCTCGCCAAGGAGTTGCTCGGCATGATCGGCGACGTCACCGAGGCCGCGCGGACCGCGCGGGCGGAAGCGGTCCGGGGCGCGAAAGACGAGATTGGGTTCTTCGACGTTGCCAACCCCGCCGACCAGTTGGACCGGCTCACCACCGCCTACGGCGAGCAGATCCCCGCGCTGGCCGCACTCCGTGAGGGGCTGGACCTGACCACGACGGAGGGGCTGGACGCGTTCAACGAGCGGCTGGCCGCGTTCTACCGGGGTGTGAAGGACGGCAGCATCATCGTCGCGGGGTTCACGGTGGACGAGATCACGGCCGCGCTGTTCGAGTTCGAGGACGCCGCCGACTCCGCCGCCGCTGGCATCGCGCAGTCGGCCGAAGCGATCGCGGAGGCGACCAAAGGACTCAACCTTGACGCGCGGGAACTGCGCGCGGACGGGCAAAGCGACGCCGCCGATATCACGGAGTATGACCAGCGCCAGGCCGACGAGATGGCGAAGGCGATCGCAGACGGCGTGTCACAGGCGACATTGGACCGACTCGTCTCCGTCCAAGCGAAGGAGCGTGATGAGTTCCTGCGCGGCCTCTCCAACGCGATGGGGTCGGGCGTCGTGCGTGCGGAGGGCGTGGACCTGGCGCCGCAGATCACCGAACTGACCGGCACCCGGATCGCCGACTACCTCGCCAGCGAGGGCGCGCTGCTCAGGCAGTACCTGCCCGCAATCACCGATAACACCGCCGCAATCCTCGCGTCGTTCACCGGCGGGCTCACGGCCGAGGCGCTGGTGCCGCTCCGCTCGCCGCTCGCCGCGCCCAGCGTGCCCACGTCGCAGACGTTCAACGCGCCCGTGACGGTCGAGAACCGGCCGACGATCAACGTCCGCGTGGAGGCGCCCGTGGGCGATACGCCGCTGGATCTGGTGGAGAGCGCGGCACGCGTGGGCGTGACGGCCGCGCTCCGTGAGGCGGAACGGCTGGGCCAGGGTCTCGCCCAGCGCCGCGAGATCGTCAACCTCTACTCCGGCCGCGTCGAGGCCGCGTAATCACTCATGGGGCTAATAACGGTCAACGGTTCCGACCTCGCCACGTTCGGTTTCACGGTGCGCTCCGTGGACGGGCTGGCGGGCGGCGTGTCACGCAGCTACGCCACCGCACCCGCGCCGCACGGGGTCGGGCTCACCCTGCTGGACGACAGCCCGCGCTACTCGGCCCGCAACATCACGATCCGGGGCACGCTGATCGCCGACACGCCGGCCGAGCTGGTGACGGCCTACCGGCGGCTCGTGGCGTGGATGAGCGTGGAGCCGATAGACGTGGCGTGGTCGCTGGAGTCGGACCGGTTCGCGCGGGGGCGCTTGCTCGGCGACCCGGTGACCGTGGCGGACCCGCAGGGGCTGTCTCGGATCATGCCGGTCCAGTTCGTGGTCGAGTGCCACTCGCCCTACCTCGCGGCCACGGAGACAACGACGGTCACGCTCTCCACGACGCCGGCCGCGTGCGCGCTCGGGACGTGGGACTCCGCCCCCGTCATCACGGTGACGGGCGCCAGCACGGTCACGATCACCTACGCGGACCACGAAGGCACCACTCAGGCCAGCATGACGTTCGCGGGCGTCACGAGCCCGCTCGTCGTCAGCCTCGCCACCTACACGGCCACGCACGCGGGCGGGCTCAACGCGATGGACCTGTTGACCAGTGGCGATTTCTTCCTGCTCCGCGCGATCGACTCTGACGCCGATACGGACGCGTGGCCGACGCTCACCCTGAGCGCGGGCACCGGGACCGCGACGTACCTCAAGAGGTGGCGCTAGTGGCGACCGCGACGCCCACTGATCTACTCCGCTTAGAGATCTACAGCGACATCGCCTGCAACGGCGGCGAACGGCTGGCCGTGATCCCGCGCTCTCAGGTGCTGGAGTGCGTCAGCACGTTCGTGGCGGGCGTGGAGGACACCGTGGCGGTCACGGTGCCCTACGACATCCCGGCCAGCGCGTACCTGTCCGAAGAATCGGTGATCCGGGTGGCCTACTCCACCGACGCCGACGATTTCCACGAGTGGCGGATCGCGGAGCTCGGGACGGTCGCCGGCACGTCGGGCCGCACGCGGACGATACTCGGTGTGAGCCCGCTGGTGGACTTGGCCCGGTGCGGGATACTGCGCGGTGCCACGGGCGGCGCGTCGCCGATCCTCACGCAGGGCGTGGTCGCGCTGACACTGACCGAGATATGGGACCAGTTCATCGCCCCCGACCTCGCGCGGCTCGGCGTGGACTACTTCACGCTCGGCGTGGTGGACCCGGCCGCGCTCATCACCCTGTCGTGGGAGTGGGCGACGCCGCTGGAGGTGTGGCGGGCCGCGATCGGCCAGGTGCCGGCGGACGACGACGGCGCGCTCCCGACGCTCTCCATCCGGCGCGACGGGACCACGGGCTACGTGCTGGACGTGCGGCAGCCGGCGGGCGGGGGGCTCCCCACGGTGGACATCAGGGCCCGGAAGAACCTGCGCGACCTGAAAGCGTCGTCGGACGCGCGCGGCTACGCCACGGTGCTCTACGGCAAGGGCGCCGCGGGCGGCACGATCGGTGACACGCGCTGGCAGGTGATGGAAATCACGGGCACCAACGTGGTGCTCGGCGACCCGCTGGGCGGGCCGGGGCCGGTGGCGATCGCGGACCAGTTGAACGGGTGCGCGCTGGAGACGGCCACCGCGTCGGCCACGGGGCTCGCCTACACCGCTCGCACCGCGTGGGCGATCACGGTCACGCCCGCCGGCTCCGTGGCGAGATGCACCCTCACACTCACCGACCTCGCCGACGCGGCGCTCCTGGCCGTGGGCGACCGGGTGCAGCAGGTGGGGTACGAGACGCTGGCGCCGTCGCGGGTGACGAGCGTGGACGAGACGACGGGCGTCGTGGGGCTGGAGACGTCGGCCAGCGTCGGCACGCGCACCGCCACGGGCGACCTCACGCGGCTCGCAGGCCGGGGCTGGGTCGAGATCACCGGGAGCGCGGTCGGCGACGGTACGTTCTCCACGGTCACCCTTAGCGGCGCGCCGACGCTCACCGTGGGCGAGTGGGTGCGGATCGCCGAGAGCACGGCCGGCGGCGCGCTGGCGTCGCTCACGCACCCGGCCAACCTGTACGACTACGGCCGGCGTGAGGGCGTGCTGGAGCGGGTCGATATCGAGACGGGCGCCAACCTGATCCCGAACGCTTTCTGCGGCGCGTGGGCGGGTGCGACGACGGTGCCGCCTGACGGGTGGGCCGTGGATACCGGGGTCACGGCCGGGCAGGTGACGGACACGGCGGTGTTCAGCGCCTACGCGCTCCGCATCACTCGCGCGAGCGCCACGGACGCCGCGTGGGCGACGGCGCCGGAGACGGCGTGGGTCCACGTCACCCCCGACCGCCCGTTCGTCCACATCCGCGTCCGCGCCACCCTCTCGGCCGCCGCGGGCCAGACGTTCGGCGTCACCCTCGTTGACGACGCCGGGACCGCGGTGGCGACGGCGACGGCCGAGACGCGGATAGGCGAGATCGACTTCGGCGTCAGGCTGGCACTGGCCGCGCCGGGTCGCTACGCCGTCAAGATCGGCAAGCCGCATACGACCGCGGCGGAGGCGGTGGACATCACCGTCCACGCGGCGCAACTGGTCCACATCTCCAGCGTGATCGCCGAGACGAGCGTGCCGTTCCGCTACGGCCCCGCCGGCAATCGCTTGCACCAGGCGGTCAACCGTGCGCTCCTGTCGGGCTCAGTGCCGCCGGTGCGCTACGAGGTGACGGTGGACGACCTGCACCGCTACGACCCCGCGACGTGGGCGCACGACGTGCTCGCGATCGGCGCACCGGCGCGGCTCACCGACACGTCGCTATCGGTCGCCACCACGCTCCGCATCGTGCGCTCCGAGGTGGACCACCTCGTGGCCCGCGACACGCGCCTGACGCTGGGCAGCCTGCGGCCGACGCTGACCGACCTGCTGGCTCAGGGCCGCACCGTGGGCGGGCTCGCGCCGACCGGGACCGCGCCAATCGTGGACGGGACGCCGCAACCCGTGTTCGACTCGCAGCCCACGGAGCCGGAGCCGGCGGTGACCGCGCCCGGCACGCCGCTGATCCCGATGTACGCGGGCGGCGCGGACCGCCCGCTCGGCGTCGTGCCGAATGCGCGCACGGAGGTTGACGCGGCGATGCGGGTCCACTGCACCCCCGGCGGCTCGCCACGGCTACAGGGGCACGTATCGGTCGCCGGCAGCGAGTCGGCGCGCGTGATCGCGTGCTACTTCGACGACACCGGCACCCCGCGCCCGCTCGGGATCGCGCCGGACGGCACGGACGGGCCGACGCTCTCGCTCGCCACGACGGGCGACCACCGGGGGATGCCGGTCGCAGCGGCCGATGGGGCGCGCGGTGAGGTGCTGGTGGGGTTCTTCACGGAGGGCGGCGACGACGTGACGACGGCGACGATCGGCCACGTATTCCTGTCCACCGGGACGCCCACGCAGGTGACGCCGCCGACCGACCCGACCGTGATCCAGCCGCCGACGCCCGTCTACACGCCGCCCTGCGCTGACGGCGGGTGCGTGTGGACGGCCGGGATATGGGCCGGGATGGACGAGCAGTACGACTATGCCGACTGGGCGGAGGCGGAGGTTGCGCTTACCTGGGGCAACCCTGAGCCGAACGGGGTGTGGCGCTACCTGTACAGCTACGGCACCCCGGTCGCTCAGGACGTGACGAGCGGCGGATGGACCCTCACAGATCCGTCAACCGGCGGGGAGACGTACAACTGCAAGCCGGTGATCCGGAGCACGGGTCACGGATTCGGCTGGCACGCGAACTTCTGGGAGGCCGCCCCGGAGCTTAACGACGTCGTTTTCCGGCAGGCGGTGAAGTTTGAGGCCGGATTCTCCATACCCGATTGGGTGCCAGGCGATGGGCCTGATGGCCAGTTCGGCACTGGGTTTTTCACCATCGCGGAGGTGTTTGGGTATGGCGATGCGTCTGGCTGTAGCGTCGGGCTCGGGCTCGCAGGCAACGGGCTCTATCTCTGGACGACGTCCAGCGTCGGAGTCACGGGCTACGAGGTGACACGCGTTGCCCCCGCGTCGGCCCTCATCACCGGCACATGGCGCGAGTTCCGGCTCTCCGCGACGGCCATGCCGGACGCGGAAACGTCGGGCCAGCTACAGGCGCACGTTAGTTGGGGCGACCCATGCGACACTGGCAATATTGCCTACGCGCCCGCACGGTTGATCGCGCCGGGGCAGCATTTCCGTGAGTCCGACCACTTCAATGCCACATACGACGCTGGCGAATCGCCGCCGGTGCAGACCTATCACGTCGGCCCATGGCGTTTCAGCGCCGGCACCTTTATCGGTGGACTCTAACCCCCGCCCCAATGATGGAGACTACGGCCCACGCCGCCGCGCTGCCCAACGGCGCGACCTATTCGCAGGAGTTCACCGTCGCCGCTACCGGCGTGGACTTCACGGGCTGCGTGGTGCGGCTCGACGTGCGGAAGACGGCCAACGGCGACGCGCTGGTGTCGCTGTCGTCGGCCGGTGACCCGACCACGCACGGCTCCGCGCTCACCGTGAGTGCGGCGGGGGATGGGACGCTCACTTTCCGCGTGCGGTTCACGGACGAGGAAACGGACCTGCTCCCGCTCGACGCCACGCTCTACTCCGACGTGGAGATCGAATATCCGAGCGGCGACGTGGACCGTCCGGTCCGCATCACCTGGACCACTGACGGGAGCTTCACCCATGTCTGATCCGGTGGTAATCACGATCACGCCGGCCGCGCCAGTCGTGGTGACGGTGGCGGACGTCGGCGCGAAGGGCGATCCGGGAGCCACCGGGGCCACCGGA
>NZ_JBTSDU010000151.1:0-6545 GCF_054605595.1 Georgenia sp.
GGCTCAGGGCCGCCGGATGCCGGTCCCGGCACCGGATATCGTGGAACGTTCCCCGTGCGGCCGGCCCGCACCCGACCGACCCGATTCGGAGCTTCATGGCCACGCTGTCCGACTGGCTCGAAGGCGCCCGTGTGCGCACCCTGCCCGCTTCCGTCTCCCCCGTGCTCATCGGCACGGGGGCGGCCGCAGCACTGGGCCATGCCTCGGTGGGCCGGGCGCTCCTGGCCGGCGGCGTGGCACTCGCGCTCCAGATCGGGGTCAACTTCGCGAACGACTACTCCGACGGCGTCCGCGGCACCGACGCCGTCCGGACCGGTCCGCCGCGCCTGACCGGCGGCGGCAAGGCCAGCCCCGCGACCGTGAAGCGTGCCGCGATCCTCAGCCTCGTCGTCGGGGCGGTGCTCGGTACGGTGCTCGTGGCCGTCTCCGGAACGTGGTGGCTGCTCGCGGCGGGAGTGCTCGCGCTCCTGGCGGCGTGGGGGTACACCGGCGGTCGGCACCCCTACGGCTACCTGGGCCTCGGCGAGGTCGGCGTCTTCGCTTTCTTCGGCCTCATGGCCACGCTCGGGACCACCTACACGCAGGCGCTCACGCTGTCGTGGCCGGCGTGGGCGGGCGCGATCGGCGTCGGGCTCATCGCGTGCGCCCTGTTGATGGTGAACAACATCCGTGACATCCCCACGGACTCCCAGGTCGGAAAGAACACGCTCGCGGTCCGGCTCGGCGAGCGGCGGGCCCGGCTCTGGTACTCCCTGATGGTCTGGGTGCCGCTCGCCCTCGCGCTCACCTGCGCGCCGGCGTCACCGTGGACGCTGCTCGTACTTCTCCTGGTCCCCTGGACGGTCCGGCTCTCGCGCACCGTCCTCGGCGGCGCCGCGGGACGCGACCTCATCGTCGTCCTGCGGGACACCGCGCTGCTCGAGCTCGGTTACGGCATCCTGCTCGGCGTCGGGCTCACGCTCTAGGGTGCTGCCCGCCTCGGTGGCGACCGTGTGCTCGGGCCCGGTCACGCTCTCTGGGTCCGCGACGCTCACCGGGCCGGTCGCGCTCTCCGGGTCCGCCGCGCCACCCGGACCCGCCGCGCTCACCGGGCCGGTCGCGCTCTCCGGGTCCGCCGCGCCACCCGGACCCGCCGCGTCACCCGGGCCCGCCGCGTCGACGAGTGCGTCCTCGTACGCAGCGTCCGCCTCGACGTCGGGCGAGAACGTCGGGCGCTGTGCACGCAACGGGTTCAACTCGGCGAGCAACGCCGCCGCTGCCTCGCCCTGTGAGCGGAGGACCAGGTAGGACAGGAGCGCGCCGACGACGACGGCCGTGACCCACAGCAGCCAGGAGCGCATGCCGAGCAGGTACAGCACCCCGGCCGCCGCGGCGATGAGGAGCACCCGGAGCAGGCTGTAGACGAGCAGACGCATGACGGCCAGCCTACGGCCACGGTTCACGCGCTCCTGCGACCCCCGCGCCACCCCTACCTACCGGCCCCGGACGCCGTGGGCGGCGCGCGCCGCTTACCCTAGAGAGATGGGCAGGTTGCTGGTCGTCATCATTCCTCTCGCGCTGATGATCTATGCGCTCATCGACTGTGCGCGGACGCCTGAGGACTCGATGCCGTCCGGCATCCCGAAGGCGCTGTGGCTGGTGCTCATCATCTTCCCGGTGCTCGGCCCACTGGCGTGGATCCTCATCAGCCGCATCGCCAGCGCGGAGGCGTCGGCCGCGGCCAGCGGCCGGCCGATCGTGTGGACCTCCCAGAGCCCGCACCGGCCGAGCCGTCGCCCCGGGCCCACCGCCCCCGACGACGACCCAGATTTCCTCGCCCGGCTCGCCCGCGAGCAGCGCCGGGCCCAGCGCGAGCACGAGGCGGCTGACGGCGGAGCGGACCCGGCCGCACCCGACGCGGGCCGTCCTGCCGACACCAACCGCTCTGCCGATGCCGGCCGTTCCGCCGACACCAATCGTTCCGCCGAGACGGATGCGACCGGCGGCACCGAGGCCGACAGGCCGTCCGGCGACGACGAGACCGGCTCCCCCGGCAGCGACACGTCGCCCGGGAGCAGCACGCGCCCCTGACCCGCTTCCGCTACCCGATCCCGCTGGCTTCGGCTATCCGATCCCGCTGTAGGCGTGCAGGCTGTTGAACAACAGGTTCACCAGGAAGTAGTTCGCGAGGACGGCGCCGAAACCGACGATCGACAGGACGGCGGCGCGCCGTCCTTCCCAGCCCCGCGTCGCGCGGGCGTGCAGGTAGGCGGCGTAGACCACCCAGACCACGAGCGACCAGGTCTCCTTGGCGTCCCAGCCCCACGGCCGGCCCCAGGCGTGCTCGGCCCAGATCGCCCCCGCGATGACGGTGAACGTCCACATCATGAAGCCGACGGCGTTGAGGCGGAAGGCGAGGCGCTCGAACTCGGCCGAACTCGGCAACACCTCGAGCAGGCGGCCCCGCCACGTGGCGGGCTCCGCGCCGGCGGCGGCGCCCGCACGTTGCCCCGGCACCGATCCGCCGACGCCGACCAGCACCGGCTCGGGTGCCTCCGCGGCGCCGGGCTCGGCGGCGCGGCGCAGCTCGGCCCGCTCCTGGACGAGCTGGACGCTGGAGAGGATCGTCGCTACGGCGAAGACGCCGGTGGCGACGGTCGCGATCGAGACGTGGATGACGAGCCAGTAGCTGTTCAGCGCCGGCGGGACCCCGTCCGCGCGCACGTAGAGCACCGAGACGGCGACACCGAGCATGAGCAGTGCGAGCCCGGTCACGAAGGTGCCGAGGTAGCGCAGGTCACGACCCCGCTGGAGGGCGAGGAAGAGCAGCACCACGACCAGCGTGGACAGGATCGAGAACTCGTACATGTTCGCCCACGGCACCCGGCCCGCAGCGATCGACCGGGTGACCACACCGACGAGGTGCAGGGCGGCGCCCAGCCACGTGGTCGCCATGCCGATGCCGGCCGCGCGCCGGTGCGCACCCGGGGTACGCACCCGCAGCCCCGACAGGTCGGCGGCGAAGGCCACCAGGGCGATCATGTACGCCGCCATGGCACCGTAGATGAACAGCGTGCTGAGCTGTCCGAGCTCGCTCTCAGGCATCGGGGTCCTTTCGTGCCGAGCACGCCTCGGCGTCGGTCACGGTCGGGACCTCGTCGGCCGGTGCCCCGCCCGTCGAGGCCCCATTGTCCACGGTCGGGCCGTCGACGTCCGCCGTTCGGGCACCCGAAGTGCCGGTGTCCACGGTCGGGCCGTCCACACCCGCCGTTCGGACACTCGCCGACCCGTTGCCCGCCGTGGGGGCGCCGGCCTCCACGGCCGGCCCAGCGGCGGCAAGTACCCGTTCCAGGTCGCGGACGAGCCCGGGGTCGTCGCCGCGGGCCAGTGCGGCGGCACTGACGACGGTGCGGTCGGGCGCCGCGGTGGTCAGCCGAACCCAGAGGCGACGGCGGGGCACGAAGAGCGAGCCGAACAGGCCGAGCATCGCGGCGACGGCGAACGCGAGGAGCCACGGCAGCGAGCGGTCGTAGCGCAGGTCGAGGGCCGCGAACCGGGGCAGCGCCTCGAAGGTCACGGACCCGAGGCCCTCGGGCAGCTCCACGGTCTCCCCGGGCGCGAGGAAGATCGTGACAGGCTGCTGCCCGGTCGCGGCCGAGCCGGCGGTGCCGTCGTCAGCCTCCTCGTAGACCTGACGCATGCTCGCGGTCTCGAGGACGTAGACGTTCTGGGGGACGCCGTCGTCCAGGCCCAGGTCACCGACCCAGAGCGTGAGCACCAGGAGCGGGGAGTTGGGCTGCGGGTGCGCGGAGAACGCCCCCGCGCCGTCCGGGGCGATGACGGCGGTGGGCAGGAACGCGCCGATCAGGCCGAGCTGCTCCTGGCCGCCGGTGACGTCCGGGACCTTGACGACGCCGCGCGAGGTGTACATCTGGTCCTCGGGCAGGAACGGCACGGCGCCGGCGAAGGCCACCTCGCCGCTGCCGTCGCGGACCGTGAGGTCGGGGGCGAAACCGTTGCCGGAGAGGTAGACGTTGGCGCCGCCGGCGGTCATCGGGTGGTTGACCTTGATGGTCTCGTCCCGCTCGGTGCCGTCGGGCTCGGTCACCGACATGTGCGCGGCGAAGTCGCGGGCCTGGGCGTCCACCGTGAAGGCGGACTCGAAGCCGTCGAGCGTGAACGTGAAGGGCTCGAGCTGGTCGGCGTCGAACAGCGTGCCCGGGTCGAAGGAGTCGTAGGCGAGGACCGAGTTGGCGAAGGACTGACCCTCGATGACGACGGCCTGGCCGCGGTAGCTGAAGAGCTGCCCGGCGGCCATCGCCAGCAGCAGCCCGATCAGCGAGAGGTGGAAGACGATGTTGCCGGTCTCGCGCAGGTAGCCGCGCTCCGCGGTGATGCCGCCGTCGGTCGTCGCCGTGCGGTACCGCCCCCGCAGCGCCGCGGTGACCCTCGCGGCGACGTCCTCCTCGGTGGCGGCGACCGTGCGCTCCCCGCGTGCGGGGAACCGGGCGAAGCTCCGGGGCACGCGCGGTGGCTGCGAGCGCAACGCCCGCCAGTGCACCTTGACGCGGGGCAGGATGCAGCCGATCAGCGAGGCGAAGAGCAGCAGGTACACGGCTGCGAACCACGGCGAGGAGTACACGTCGAAGAAGCCGAGGCGCTCGAGCCACGGCGCCAGCGCGGGGTGGTCGGCGTGGTACGCGGCGACCGCCGTGGGGTCCTGGGGCTCCTGCGGGAAGAACGAGCCGGGCAGCGCCGCGACGGCCAGCAGCAGCAGCAGGAGCAGCGCCACCCGCATGCTGGTGAGCTGACGCCAGATCCAACGCGCCCAGCCCCGGATGTCGAGCGTCGGCTGGGTCGGCTCACCCGCGGACTCGCTGCCCCCGAGACCCGCCTTGGAGCTGAGGTCGGTGGGGTCCTGCTCGGTGGGGGCACGCACGTCAGACCACCGTCACGAAGCCGTCGATGAGGCCCTGGAGCTGGTTCGTGATCGTGCCCCACACACCGGTCACGAGCGCGCCGCCGAGGAGCACGAGGAGGCCGCCACCGGTGACCTGGAGGGTGCGGCGGTGCCGGCGCAGGAAGCTCAGCGCACGGCTCGATCGGGAGAACAGCATCGCCAGGACCACGAAGGGCACGCCCAGGCCGAGGCAGTACGCCACCACGAGGAGAGCGCCGCGGGTCGGGTCCGCACCCCCGAAGGACAGGCTGAGGACCGCCGCCAGCGTCGGCCCGATGCACGGTGCCCAACCGAGCCCGAACACGGCACCCAGTACCGGGGCGCCCCACAACCCGTAGCGGGGTGCCATGTGCGGGCGACGCTCACGCTGGAGGGCGGGTAGGGCCCCCATGAAGGCCAGCCCCATGACGATCACGACCACACCCATGACGCGCATGATGAGGTCGAGATGGGCGCGCAGGGCGATGCCCGCCAGCGAGAACATCACGCCGAGCAGCAGGAACACGGCGGTGAACCCGGCGACGAAGAGCAGCACCCCGAGCAGGAGCCGCCCACTGTTCGGTGCCCCGGTACCGGTCCGTGCACGGGTGCCGGTAGTTGCCCGGGTGCGACCCAGCGCCCCGCTGCCGGTAGCTGCCCGGGTGCGACCCAGCGCCCCGGTGCCGCTCACGGTCCGGGAGCCCCCACCCCCGGGGCCCACGCCGGCGCTCGCCCCCACCATGCCGCCGAGGTAGCCCACGTACCCGGGCAGCAACGGCAGCACGCACGGGGACGCGAAGGAGATGAGTCCCGCCAGGGCGGCCACCGGCAGTGCGGCGAGCATCGAACCGTCCAGGACGGTCCGCGCGAAGGTGTCGGCGATCTCCTCCCACACGGGGGCTCAGACCTCCTCTGCGAGCGTGTCGTCGATGAGCCCGCGGAGTACGGCGGGCTCGATCTGGCCGAGGATGCGGGCGGCCACGCGGCCCTCGCCGTCGAGCACCACGGTCGAGGGCATCGCCTGGAGCGGGACGAGGCCCTCGAGCGCCGCGACGGCGGCCGCGCTCTCGTCGTGCACGGACGGGTAGGGCACCTCGAACGTGCGCTCGAAAGCCTGGGCGGTGCCGACGTCGTCGCGCGGGTTGACGCCGAGCAGCCGGACGCCGTCGTCGGCGTAGTCCTCGGCGACGGCGCGCAGGTCCGGCGCCTCGGCCCGGCACGGGGGGCACGCGGCGTACCAGAAGTTCAGGACGACGACGGCGTCGCGCCAATCCGCCACGTCGACCGTGCCGCCGTCGTACGTGGTGCCCGTCAGGGCGACCGGCTCGCCGCGCTCGGTTACCGACCAGGTGGCGAACGACCCGTCCCCGGCGACGTAGCCGGAGTCGGCGACGGAGGCGTTCGAGGTGCCCCCGGGGGCGCAGGCCGCGAGCGCGAGCACCGCGAGGGCGGCTGCCACCGTGCGCGCCAGGGGGCGACGGCTCATCGGGACGTCCCCCCCGTTCGCGACCGCCGTGCACGCCCGGGTGCGACGGCTCATCGGGACGTCCCCCTGTTCGCGGCCGCCACCGAGATGCCCGGGGTCATGTCCGCGGAGCCGCGCCGGAGATCCACGCCGGGCTCCCAG
>NZ_JBTSDU010000152.1:0-6460 GCF_054605595.1 Georgenia sp.
AGCCGGTTCGTGCGTGGGAGCACCGAGGTGGACGTGACCCTGCCCGGAGGGACCCCGGCCACCGCCGTCGCCGGCGGGGCGGCGCCCCTGGGCGCGAGTGCGCAGGTGCGCCTGGACCCGACCGCGACGGCGGTCGTCCAGGCGTCGCCGTAGCCGCCGACCACGGCGACGTCTGGCGCGAAACCGACGAGGAGGCCCCCGCGCGGCAGGCGCCCCGCCCCGGTGGCCGCCGCCGTCCGCGTCGCCACGATCTCCACCCCGCGAGCGCAGGTGGCCCGCGGGCGGGCAGAATGCCGGGAAGGAGTCGTCCCGAGGAGGGGAGCCGATGGCACCGGTCACGCAGCTGATGGTCAGCGGAGAGAGCCGCGACGCCCGCACGGACCACCACCTCCACGTCGTCCCCCGCGCCGGGCCCGAGCGCGCCGACCTCGACCCCGCGCTCGGGCGCCGGCGCACCGTCCCAGCCCTCGTGCCGGGCTCCGCCCGGGACAACCTCCGACGATGAGCACCGCGACCCGGAGCCCGCGGCTCGGCCTGCCCGCCGGCGTGACCGCCTGCCTCTTCGACCTCGACGGCGTCCTCACCGACACCGCCGCCCTGCACCGCCGCGCGTGGAAGCAGGCGTTCGACACCTACCTGCGCGAGCGGGCCACGCGCACCGGCGAGGCGTTCGTGCCCTTCGACGCCGTGGGCGACTACGCCCGGCACGTGGACGGCAAGCGGCGCGCCGACGGCGTCCGCGACTTCCTCACCAGCCGCTCGATCGTCCTCCCCGAGGGCGAGGTGGCTGACCCGCCCTCCGCCGAGACCGTCCGCGGCGTCGGCAACGCCAAGAACGCCCTGCTGAACCGGCTCATCGCCGAGGAGGGCGTCACGGTCTTCCCCGGTAGCCGCCGCTACCTCGCTGCCGTCCGCGGCGCCGGGCTCGCCACCGCGCTCGTCTCCTCCAGCGCGAACGCGGCGCGGGTGCTGGAGGTCACCGGGCTGGCCGCGCACCTGGATGTGCGGGTCGACGGCGTGACGGCCCGCGAGCGTGCGCTGCCCGGCAAGCCCGCCCCCGATCTCTTCCTCGAGGCGGCCCGCGAGCTCGGGGTGGCGCCCGGCGCGGCCGCCGTGTTCGAGGACGCGCTCGCGGGCGTGGCCGCGGGCCGGGCCGGCGGGTTCGGCCTCGTGGTCGGGGTGGACCGGCTCGGGCAGGCGGAGGAGCTGCGCCGCGCCGGTGCCGACGTCGTCGTCGAGGATCTGGAGGAGCTGTTGTGAAGCCGCCGGTGGAGGATGCGGAGGGACGCCGAGCGAACCTGCCCGTCGATCCCTGGTGCCTGCGTGAGCAGACCCTCGACCTCGAGCATCTCGGGCAGACGGAGTCCCTGTTCGCGGTGTCCAACGGGAACATCGGGCTGCGCGGCACCTTCGACGAGCGGGAGCCGCACGACACCCACGGCACGTACCTCGCGGGCTTCTTCGAGAACCGTCCGTTGCCCTACCCCGAGGGTGGGTACGGCTACCCGGAGTCGGGACAGACGATTGTGGACGTCACCAACGGCAAGTCGATCTCGTTGCTGGTCGACGACGAACCGTTCGACGTGCGCTACGGGACGACCCTCGCGCACCAGCGCAAGCTCGACCTGCGGGCCGGCACCCTCAAGCGGCGGGTGGAGTGGGTCTCGCCCGCCGGCAAGCGGGTGAAGATCCGCTCCACCCGGCTCGCGTCCTTCGCCCACCGCAGCGTCGTCGCGATCGCCTACGTCGTGGAGGCCGTCGAGCCGGTACGTATCATCCTGCAGTCCGAGCTCGTCGCGAACGAGGCGGCACCGCAGCCGTCCAGCGACGACCCGCGGGTGGCGGCCGCCCTGGAGCGCCCGCTGCTGCCGGAGAGCCAGGACGTCGAGCAGTCCGGCGCCGTTCTCGTCCACCGCACCCGGAGCAGTGGGCTGCGGGTCGGTGCGGGGATGGACCACGACGTCGAGTGCGACGCCCAATTCGAGGTCGAGAACGAGGCGCGGGAGGACTGGGCGCGCACCACTGTGGTGACCGTGCTGGAGCCGGGCGACCAGCTCCGGGTGGTGAAGTACCTCGCCTACGGCTGGTCGGCCAGGCGCTCGGTGGCTGCCATGCGCGACCAGATCGCGGCGGCGCTGACGAGCGCCCGCTACGCCGGCTGGGGCACGCTCAAGCGCAACCAGCGCGAGTTCCTCGACGACTTCTGGGAGACGGCCGACGTCGTCGTCGACGGTGACCCGGTGATCCAGCAGGCTGTGCGCTTCGCCCTCTTCCAGGTGCTGCAGGCCGGCGCCCGCACCGAAGGCCGGGCGATCGGCGCGAAGGGGCTGACCGGCACCGGTTACAGCGGGCACGCGTTCTGGGACGTCGAAGGGTTCGTGCTGCCGGTCCTCATGCTCACCATGCCGGAGGCGGCGAACCATGCGCTGCGTTGGCGCGCCTCCACCCTCGACCGGGCCCGGCGGCGGGCCCGCCTCCTCGGCCTGCGGGGCGCGGCGTTCCCCTGGCGGACGATCGACGGCGACGAGACGTCCGCCTACTGGCCGGCCGGGACCGCCGCCGTCCACGTCAACGGCGACATCGCCCGGGCGTTCGAGGAGTATCGGCTCATCACCGGGGACGTCGAGCTGGAGCGCGAGCATGGCGTCGACGTCCTCGTGGAGACGGCCCGGCTGTGGGCCTCCCTCGGGCACCACGACCGCCACGGGTGGTGGCACCTGGACGGCGTCACCGGGCCCGACGAGTACTCCGGGGTGAGCGACGACAACGTCTTCACCAACCTCGTGGCGGCGGCGAACCTGCGCAGTGCCGCGGACGCCTGCCTGCGCAACCGGGAGAAGGCGGACGAGCTCGGGGTGACGGCACAGGAGCTCACGGCGTGGTGGGCCGCGGCCGACGCCGTCTACCTCCCGTTCGACGAGGAGCTGGGCATGCACCCCCAGTCGGAGAACTTCACCCGGCAGGGCGAGTGGGACTTCGACACCGCCGAGTACCCGCTGCTGCTCCACGCGCCGTACTTCCAGCTCTACCGCCGACAGGTGACGAAGCAGGCCGACCTCGTGCTGGCCATGCACTGGTTCCCGGACGCGTTCACCGCCGAGGAGAAGGCCCGCAACCTCGACTACTACGAGCGGCGCACGGTGCGGGACTCCTCCCTGTCCGCGTGCACCCAGGCGGTGGTGTGCGCGCAGGCGGGGCAGACCCGGCTGGCGTACGCCTACCTCCACGAGGCCGCGCTGGTGGACCTGCACGACATCAACGGCAACACCCGTCACGGGCTGCACATCGCCTCGCTGGCCGGTGCCTGGACCGCGTTGGTCGAGGGGTTCGGGGGGTTGCGCCGCGACGGGGAGCTCATGCGGCTGGAGCCGGTGCTGCCGGAGCCGATCTCACGGCTGGCGTTCGGGGTGCGCTGGCGCGGGCATCGGGTGCGGGTCGAGATCACGCACGACGGCATCGAGGTGTCCCTGCCCGGCCAGGACGACGCCGAGCTGGTGGTGTTCCTCTACGACGAGCGGGTGGAGCTCACCGGGGCGACACCGGTGCGCCGACCGCTCCGGGCTCGTCGGCCGTTGCTCCCCGAGCCCACGCAGCCGCCGGGGCGGGCGCCGCGGCCGCCGGCGCGGGTGTCGCCACCCAGGCCCGGAGCGCGCTCGCGGGCCCGGTGAGCTGCGCGTCCGGTGCCATGAGAGTCACCTGCTACCTCCCGAGCAGCGCGTCGAGGTCGACGTCCCCCGCGAGCAGGCCGTCGTGCTGGCCGAGCTCGGCGAAGATCGCGAACGTCGCCTCGCTGACCTCGGTGTCCCACGCCGACAGGATGAGCTGCTCGGCGAGCTCCGGCGTGACCTCGAGGTACGTGGGCAGGATGGCCGCGCCGCCCTGACCGGTGCTGAGCTCCAGCTCGAGGCCCTCCTCCTCGAAGAAGTTTTGCGCCATCCCCACGTGGACCGGGGCGACGTCGATGATCGGGATCAGGCCGAGCGTCACCGTCGTGACGCCGCCGGCCGCCGCGGCGGTGGTGCCCTCGGCGGAGTCGGTGCCGGGATCAGGTTCCTCGCCGCCGCAGGCGGACAGCGCGACCACGAGGACCGCGAGCACCGCGAGAGGAGTGCTTCGTCGTCGTAACCGCATGGGTTCTCCCCAGGATCATCGTCGATCCGCCGTCCGGTGGCACCGGCGGGCCCCTAACCTAGTAGCGGGGGGCGGACCAGCCTGAGGGTCAGGGTTGCCAGGTCTTGACTCCCGGATCGGAGAGTCGCCGTGGAGAAGGGGCCGTACGTCGAGAAGCTGTCCCGGCACGAATGCGTCCAGCTGCTGTCGTCGGTGTCCGTCGGCTGGATCGCGTACTGCCGGGCGGAGGGTCCCGGTATGGTCCCGGTGAACTTCGTCCTCAACGGCGACGAGGTGGTCATCCGCGCGCTCTACAGCGACAAGCTCGTCGCGGCGGCGCGGGACTCCGTAAGGAGCGTCGGGGCCTCGACGCTGGACATGGCGGCGCGCACCGGCTGGAGCGTGAACGTGACGGGCCGGACGGGGTTCGTGGGGGACCCGCTCGTGAATCCGTCCCTGCCAGATGTGCAGTCCTGGATCCCGTGGGAGCGCAACGTGCTGATCTCGGTGGCGATGGAGCACGTCAGTGGGCGCCGGCTCAGCCGCTGACGGTCGTCGTCGCGGTGCGGGCACCGGGGAGTGTCCTCGCTCGTCACGGTGGCGCGACGGACGAACGGCCGCTGGTCACGTGGGACCCGGCCGCGCCGGCTATGACCGCGGCGCCGGGCAGGACTGCGCGCCGCGCTGACGCTGCAGGAGCCCGAAGGACACCAGCCCGAGCGCCACGACGGCGATCCCGACGTCATACGGTGCCGAGCTCAGCAGGCCGCCGGCAAAGAGCGCGGTGACGCCGGCCACGGCGGCGCACGGACCGCAGCCGACGTCGACACCGCGGTTCCCGGGCAGGGGCACGTAGGTGGCGACGACCGCTGCGGCGACGGCGCCCACGAGGACGACCAGCACGGTCCACAGCGGTGCCCCCGGTGCCCAGCCGCCGGAGTTCTGGAACAGGAACCACGCGGTCGGGGGCGTGAGCACGAGCGCCGTCAGCACTCGCCGGCGCGGCCAGAGCTCGCGCAGGCTCAGCGTGGGATCGGGCTCGAGGGTGACGAGCCCGGGCGCACCCGTCGGGAGGGTGACGACGGTTGCCGGGGGGCCGGGGAGCCCGGCGTCGTCCACCGCCGCGTCGCCCGGCCCGACCCCGACGCCCACGCCGAGGCCGACGCCGTCGTCCGACCCGACGCCGAGGCCGACGCCGTCACCCGGTCCGACGCCGAGGCCGACGCCGTCGTCCGACCCGACGGCGAGGCCGTCGACCTCCGCGACGAGCCGGTCCAGGGCGGCGAGCCCGCCGGCCCGGTAGTCCAGCCAGCCGGCGGTGCCGATCCCGGTGGAGGTACGGGTGGCCCACGACCGTCGTGTCGTGAGCACCGACGCGCGCAGATCCGGTTCGGGACCGCCGACCCCGACATGAGCCCCACGGCGGACCTCGGTGAGGGCGGCGACCGCTCCCTCGTGGTACTTCACGGCCGGGACCGAGCCGTCGCGGGAGAGGTCGCAGAGCGAGCGGTCGCCCGCGGCGCCGCCGAGGGTCTCCAACGCGAGCCGGCGGTGGCGGTCGAGCAGTGCGGAAGCGATCACGGTCGGTCCTCCTGGTGGTGGGGACTCAGCGGCAGGTACAGCGCTGTGACGGAACGACGCCGGCCATCACGGCATCGACGTGCATGCCGCAGCCGGTCCAGGTGACCTTGCCGCAGCTGGAACAACGGGCGGGACTGCACATGGGTGTCTCCTCATGGATGGGAAAAGTGTCTCCCGGACGATACCCATGGGGGTATCGCCCTCGCAAGTGTCACGCCGTCGGGCGCGGCCGAGCCGATGTCGGGGGCACGGCGTCGCCACGGGCTTGCACCACGGGTGTGTACCGCGGGTACGGGCCTACACGCGTGCCTCGACCAGGACGGGCTGGTCGTCGGTGTCGTCGGTGTCGTCGCCGGCGGCACGGACACCGGGGGCGACGGAGGGGCCCTCGACGCTGAGGTGGGGCAGGGCTCGGTCGAGCCAGCCGGGCAGCCACCAGTTGGCACGGCCCAGGCGGTGCATGAGGGCCGGGACGATGAGCATGCGGATGACGAAGGCGTCGAGGAGGACGGCCGAGGCCATGCCGAGGCCCATGAGCTTGATGGTGCGGGCGTCGCCGAGCACGAAGGCCCCGAAGACGAACACCATGATCGAGGCGGCCACGACGATGACCTTGCCGGTGGCGGCGTGACCGGTCCGGACGGCGGTGGCGTTGTCCCCGGTGCGGATCCACTCCTCGTGCATGCGTGAGACCAGGAAGACCTGGTAGTCCATCGAGAGCCCGAACAGGAGCGCGAAGAGGATCACGGGCAAGAAGGGTTCGATCGGC